>JAFAKZ010000143.1 GCA_019234745.1 Burkholderiales bacterium | reverse complement strand
TATACCCTATCTGCTGATGATGGCAATGGCGTCGATCTCGCTCGCCTTTGCGCTGCTGTACTTCCACAATTTCCGCGGCTACATCTACAGCGACTGGAACCCCTACCTGTATTGGGCATGGCTGCCCGTGTTGGGCGGCCTGCTGGCTTACGAAAAGGACGGCGCCGAGCGCCTTGGCCACACCATGCTCGCCGTGGCGCTGACGCTCGCCATGATCGCAGCCGTGCGGGCGGAGCTGGGCATGCATGTGCTGCCCATCGCCCAGACGGGCGGCGCCCAGGAAGCACCGGGCCTCAGCCAGAGCGAATTCGTGCGGGTACAGATGCCTGCCTTCGTCTTCGTGCTATGGGCGACGACGGCCATGGCCTTGCGCGTCGCGCAGCGGCGGGTGGGCTATCTGATCGCCCTGCCCATCATCGGCGTCCTGCTCATGGGCCTGTATTTCAACTTCGGCCGTGCACTGTGGATTTGGACCATCGTGGCCATTGCCGCCTCGCTGCGCTTCGTCGACAGGGAACGCGCCGTGAAGCTGGTCGCCCTCGCCGGCTTGGCCGCGGCGCTCGGCATAGGCGGCCTGATCGTCGCCAAGCCGCGCGCACTGGAAGCCGTCGCCTATCGTTTCGCCAGCATCGAGCAGGAAGGCGGCGGCCGCACCTCCTACGGCCTGCGTCAATGGGAAAACGAGATCGCCGTCCATCAAATCCTGCGCTCACCCTTCATCGGCGTAGGCATAGGCGGCGAATATCGGCGCTGGTCGCCCACGCTGGTCAACTTCTCGGACCACGTACGCTACATCCACAACAGCTATCTCTATCTCTCCCTGAAGATCGGGCTACCGGGCCTCGCGATGATGCTGTGGCTGCTGATTGGGAGCTGGCTGCGCGGGCGCAAACTGCAAGGCAATAAGCGGGATGGCTGGAACAATCCCTATCAGCTGACCTGCCTGTCGGTACTGCCCGCCGTCCTATGTCTGTGCGTGACCCAACCCGAACTCATGGAGGCGCCCTCCATTCTGTTCTTCGTCTGTCTGCTGAACCTACTGTGCTCTGGCAGCGCACCGTCGGCGACCGTATCCAAGGCTGAACCAGCGTGAGGCGCGCAACGGCTGTCGTCATCGTCAACTGGAATAACTGGCGCGATACCATCGCCTGCCTCGATAGCCTTGTCTGCACGCTGGGCAGCGCCGACACGGTCATCGTCTGCGACAACGGCTCGACCGATGGCTCGCTCGACATGCTGCAGAAATGGGCGCGTGGTGAACACGATGCGGCCACCCCCCCCTTTATTGCGCAGTCGACCAAGCGCCCCCTGCCTTTCGTTCACTACGAACGCGGCCAGGCGGAATCGGGCGGCAAGCCGGACGACCCCCAGTTCGTGCTGGTCTCGACGGGTGCCAACCTGGGCTTCGCGGGCGGTTGCAATGTGGGCCTGCGCTATGCACTGGCACGGGACTACGCCTACTGCTGGCTGCTGAACAACGACACGGTCGTGACCCCCACGACACTACCCGCGCTGCGGCAACGGATGGATGAGGATGAAACCATAGGGATGTGCGGTTCGACACTCGCGTACCTGCACGAGCCCGACACCGTACAGGCGCTCGGCGGTGCCCAATACGATCCGGCCCGTGGAACGGGTAAGCATATCGGTGTCGGACAGCCCATCCGAGCCAATTACGACATCAGCGCCGTGGAGGCGCAGATCGACTACGTCGTCGGCGCGTCGATGCTCGTCTCGAACCGCTTCCTGCGTACGGTGGGCCTGATGGCGGAAGACTACTTCCTCTACTACGAGGAAATCGACTGGGCCTGTCGTGCGCGCGGGCGTTTCCGCTGCGGCTGGGCGCCGGCCAGCGTCGTCTACCACAAGGAGGGTGGCTCCATCGGCTCCAGCCACCGCACCCGCCCCTCGGCGACGTCCTTACACTACCTGTATCGCAATCGCCTGCACTTCGCCCGCAAGCATTTTCCGCACTGCGCCGGCCGCATCGCCCGCGCCGTTCTGCTCGACGCGCTCGTCTACTTCAAGCGGCGCGATTTTGAAGCCACGAAGATCATCCTCGGCGCCCTGTTTGCGGCGCCCACCAATCCAAGGCTGAGCTGAATGAACGCCGCCCACTCCCCTCACGGCGACGAAGCCCCAACGCTACGGCTTGCCATCGTCTGCAACGAAGTTCCCTGCCCGCCCACGCATGGCGGCCGTGCCGACGTGCTGCGCCGCATCCGTGCCCTCACAGCCGCCGGCGTCGACGTGGCCCAGCTCGTCACCTGGTGCGCCGAAGGGGAGAATGTGCCGGCGCTGCAGGATTACGGTATCCATGCCGACGCATCCGTCTTTCCCATTTCCCGCGGCTGGCCTGCGCGCGCCAGGCGGCTCGCCGGCCTACTGGCGAATTCGATGAGCGTCGTAATCCGGCGGCGTTCGCACGCCGACCTCGCGCAACTGGCCGAGCGTGCCCGCGCACGTGGCGTCAACGCCGTGCTGCTCGACGGCCTGTTCGGCGGCGAATTGGCCTGTGCACTCGCACAGCGCCTGGACGTACCCCTGTTCGTCCGCTCACATAACATCGAGCATCAATACCTGCGCGACCAATACCGTGCCGCCTCGGGCCGCACACGCCTGAAATTCTGGCTGGCCGCCCGGTGCGTCTACCCCTTCGAGTACCGTACGCTATCGTCCGCCCAGGCCGTATTCGACATCTCCGTCGACGATATGGTGTTCTGGCGCGCCCGTGGCCTGGGCAATGTGCACTGGCTTCCGCCCATCTGCGAGCCGCTCCCGCCTGCCGCCAATGCGCTAGAACCGGTCGACGTCGCCTACCTGGGCAATCTGTTTTCGCCGAACAACGTCCAGGGCATACGCTGGCTCATCGAGCAGGTGTGGCCGCGCGTACGGGCCGCCCATCCCACCGCGCGCATGCGCATTGCCGGCTCCAAGCCGACTGGTGAGGTCGTCGAACTGTGCAAAGCGGCGCCCGGTGTGGAGCTGCTCGCCAATGTCGCCGTCGTCACGGACGTCTACACGGCAGCACGGATACTGGTCAATCCGGTCCTTGCGGGCTCCGGCGTCAATATGAAGGCGCTGGAATTCCTAGACAGCGGCGCCGCGGTGATTTCCACCCCACAGGGTGCAAAGGGCCTGCCCCCCGAACACCAGGCGCTGTTCCATATTGCCAGCTCGGCCGAGGCGTTCGCCGACGCCATAGTCGCGGCCCTGGCCGCACCTGCGGTCAATGTCCGGGAAAGCCGCTTGCCCGACTGCTACCGCTCCGCCGCTGTCGCCTCGGCAGCACAGACGATGCTGCAGCACGTTGTGCAACATAGGCAGGCTACCGTCGTGCAAAGACCCTCGGCACAGCCATGAACGACCAACCTATCCACCGCCTACGAGCATCGAATTGACGACCCGCAAGAACCTCAACCTCGGGCGCGCCACCCTCGCCAATATCCTCGGCATGGCGGCGCCGGTCCTCGTGCAGCTCGGTACCGTGCCGTTCTACCTGCATGCGATCGGCGTCGACCGCTACGGGGTGATGGCCGTCGCTTGGCTCCTGCTGGGCTACTTCAATATCTTCGACTTCGGCTTCGGCCGGGCCATCACGCGTCGCATCGCCAGCCTGCACGACCAGGACGGCGCCGCACGCGCCGACGTATTCTGGACCGGCACCTTATGCAGCCTGGTGACGGGCCTCGTCGGCGGCCTGGTCCTGTGGCCCCTGTCGTGGTACCTGTTCGAGACGATCTTCCACATACACGGCTCGCTCCTGCAGGAAGCGCGGGCATCCGCCCCCATCATTGGCATGATCGTCCCCGTCGCCACGACAATTTCCGCGCTGGCCGGCACGCTGCAGGGGCGTAGCGCCTTCGTCAGCCTGAATATCGCGCAAACGCTGGGTATGACGCTCAGCCAGGTTGCGCCGCTCTTTGTCGCATTGGCCCTGTCGCCCTCGCTACCCGCCCTGATGGCTGCCGCCATCATCGGCAGGCTGAGTACCGCCGCCATCCTGTTCTGGCTCTGCCTCAAGCACGTACCGGCCAAACCCTGGCCGCGCCTGAGCCGCAAGGAAATCACCCCGCTGTTCGAACAGGGCAAGTGGATGATGCTGATCGCCGTCATCGACCCCCTGCTGACCACGGTGGACCGTTTCGTCATCGGCAACGTGATGACCATCGCGGCCGTCGCCTGCTACTCGATTGCCTACAACCTGATCAGCCGTGTCAGCATGCTGCCGTATTCATTCCAATCGGTCATCTTCCCCCAGATGTCGAAGGGCACGGAATCGGAGGCGCACGCGCTCATGACCGCCAGCATGCGTGCCACCGCCTGGTTGATGACCGTGGTCTGCGCCTGCGGCATCCTGCTGGTCAAACCGGCCATGCTGCTTTGGCTGCAGCACCGCTCGCAGTCGATCGCCCTCACCGCTGCACCACAGGCGCAGATCCTGCTGCTGGGCGTGTGGATCAATGCGCTAGCCGGCGCCCCCTACCTCTTCCTGCAGGGCCGTGGCCGCTCGGACATCCCGGCGAAGTTCCACACGCTGGAAGTCGTCGTATACCTTCCCACCCTGTTCCTGTGCCTGCACCATTTTGGCCTGAGCGGAGCTTCCATCGCCTGGGACCTGCGCGTGCTAGGCGATGCGCTGCTGCTATTCACGGCCGCGCGCTGCCTGGGCATGCTGCGCAAGACAGCGCTCCCCATGGCCCTGGTCCTCGCATCGTTCGCCTGGGCCTGGTGGACACCGCCAGCCGCACCGATCACGCTGCTCGGCACGGGCGTCATGCTCTGCCTGGTCGCCACCTGGGCTTGGCGCACGCTGCCGCAGGAAATCGCATCACGACTACCCGCCAGATTCCGCGCCTCGCACGGGCAGAACGTCCCGCCGCCCGATTCGAATGCGGCCAGCCAGGTAGGGAGCCATGGGCACGCTGGCTAAATACAACAACACCGTCAATCAGGAGAAGGAATCATGAAGTGGCACTGGATTCTGTTACTGCTATCTGCACTCTCGATCTGCCACGCAGCCAACACGCAGATCGGCGTGTACTACTACCCGGGCTGGAAGGACAACCTGGTCGGCGGCGTATCGGCGCACCCGTGGGAAGTCATCAAGCCCTATCCAGACCGCGAGCCCTTGCTCGGCTACTATGCTGAGGACCAGGACGGCATCCTCAATCACCAGCTGGGTATGATGGCCGACAATGGCATCAGCTTTGTCGTGTTCGACTGGTACTGGCACGCCAAGCTTGGCGCCTTGAAGACGCAGGCGATCGACACCTACTTCCGCGTACCCAATCGCGCGCGCGTCAAGACGACCATCCTGTGGGCCAACCACACGGAATTCCCGCAGTCGGAAGACGAATACAAGGCCATGGTGAGGTACTGGCTGCGCTACTTCCTGCATAGCGAATACCTGCAGATCGACGGCAAGCCCGTGGTCTTCGTCTTCTCCATGGACGGCCTGGAAGCAAAGGCCAACGCCTTCGGCAAGACGACGGCCGACCTGATCGCCGACGCGCAAGCCATTGCGCGGGGGGCAGGGTTCAAGGGCATTTACTTCGTGGGCAGCACGGGTGCGAACAACCCCATCTTCGCCAAGCTCAACGGCACGGGTCCCTACGACGCCATCACCTCGTACAACTTCCAGGGCCCGGCGACCTATCTCTACGACGGCAAGCGCAACGTCTCGCATAGCTACGGCGAACTCGACGCGGCCTACCGCGACCAGTGGTCGTGGATGCTGTCGCACACCAGCATCCCCTTCATCGTCCCCATGTCGTCGGGCTGGGATAGGCGCCCCTGGGGCGGCAGCCCCGACCCGCAGCACGACGAGTCAAGGGCCACACCACGTGAATTTGCCGCACACCTCGAAGCGGGGCGCAATCTTATACTCGGCAACCACGCGCGGACACTGGGCATGGGCGTGATCTGCTGCTGGAACGAATTCGGCGAAGGGTCGTTCATTGAACCGACGAAGGCCGGCGGCGACGCCTTGCTGCGCCAGGTGAACTTCGTCTTCGCCCGCCGTGAGGGTGCGTCCAAGAATGCCCCATGAACCGAAAGAATCAGCGGAAAGCACCGTGATCGAAGCCCCACGACAGCGCCACTTGGTATTGGTTGTCCATCAATCCGCTGAACTATACGGCTCGGACCGCTCCCTGCTGGACGCGCTGACCGGGCTCGACCGTGCACGCTACGAGTTGGTCGTGTGCCTGCCCGAAGAAGGGCCGCTCAAGGAGGTACTCATCGCGGCCCAGTTCGAGGTGCATGTCGTACCACTGGCGAAAATCGAGCGCCGCATGATTTCGCCGCGAGGCCTGTTCATCCTTCCTGCAGCAATACATCGGGCCATCTCCGCCCTAGATCGGGTCGTGGCCGGACGCCGCGTCGACATCGTCTACTCCAACACGCTTGCCGTATTGGGTGGTGCCGCCTGGGCACGTAAGATGCGTTTGCCGCACGTCTGGCACGTACGGGAAATCGTCCGCCGCCCAGCGCTGGCCTCTTTTATCTTTCGCCACCTGGCCCGCTGGGGATCGACGTGCACGATCTCTAACTCGCACAGCACGCTCGAATGGATTTCCGGGCAACGCGAACCGACGCCGCGCGCGCGCGTAGTCTGGAACGGCTTTGAGGCAGCGCATTCCCGCACGGACGATCGCAGAGCCAATAAGCAGCAGCTGGGCTTCGACCCGGACAAGCCACTGATCCTGATGGTCGGCCGCGTCAATGCCTGGAAAGGACAGGATCTGCTGGTCGAGGCGCTGGGTGATCTTTGCCGACGCGCCGTCACGGGCTGGGAAGCAGCCATCGTCGGCGGTCCACCACCGGGCCGCGAAGATCTGATCCAATCGCTGCGTGCGCAAATTGGCGCCAGCCCGGCCACCGCACAGATTCGCACCATAGCGTTCACCCAGGATGTCGCCTGCTATTATGCTGCGGCCGATTTGCTGGTCGTACCCTCGCGCGAACCGGAGCCGTTCGGCCGCGTCGCCATTGAAGCGATGGCCTATGGACTTCCCGTCGTCGCGGCCAGGCATGGCGGCCTGCCGGAAATTGTGGAGGAAGGGCAGACCGGTCTCCTGTTCCACCCCAATGAAGCGAGCAGCCTCGCCGACGCCTTGGCAAACCTGATCGCAGCGCCGAACAAGCTTGAAGCGATGGGCCACGCAGCGCGCGAACGGCAGCAGAAGCTGTTCTCCCTGTCTGCCTATCACGCGGGCATGAACGCCGTATTCAGCGACATGCTGGCGGCACAGGCCATGCGCAGCACCACATAGAATCATTACGGTAAGCAACCATGCGTTTGATCGTCGTCTCCCCCGATATTCCCTACCCTGCCAACCGCGGCGGCCGCGCCGACATCTGGCGCCGCATACAGGCATTCACGGCGCTCGGCGTCGAAGTCTTCCTGATCTTCTACTTCGACGACCGCACGCGCGAAGCACCAGAGGCGGCCGATATGGCGGAAATCCGCAAGCATGTGCGTCAGGTCGAATACCTGCCCATCGACCGCAGCCTGGGCGCCGCACTCGGGCGCCTGGCGAAGACCGGCTCCCTACCTTGGCATGTGGCCTGCCGCACGCCGAACCGCGCGCAGCTCGATCAACTGACCGCCATGGCCAAGTCTTTCAACCCGGATGCCATCTGGTGCGAAGGCCCTTGGGTTGCACAAGTGGCCCGGCCGCTGCGCGCCGCGCTGGGTAAACCCATGCTGTATCGCTCGCACAATATCGAGCACGTGTATATGCTGGGCCAGTCGCGCGTGACCCGTAATCCGCGCAAGCGCCTTGCCCTACGCGTCAGCTGCATCGGGCTGGAGCGCTATGAGCGCGCCTGCCTGGCAGACGCCCATCGCTTCTTCGACATTTCGTCAGACGACCTCAACTTCTGGTCCCGCCTCGGTCACAACAATGGCCGCTGGCTGCCGCCGCTCGCGGAGGTTGGTGTCGGCACCTACCATCCGGCGCCCACTGACGGCGACACCCGCCACGACGTCGTGTTCCTGGGCAATATGACCACGCCGAACAATATCCAGGGCGTCAGGTGGCTGGTACAGGACATCGTTCCCGCCGTACTGGCCAGTCGGCCCGGCACGACCTTCCTGATCGCCGGATCCAACCCCGGCCCTGATATCCATGCAATGTGCGCGAAACACCCTGAAGTCACACTGCTGCCCAATCCTGTCGATGCGCAGTCCTTGCTGCGGCATGGACGTGTGCTGGTCAACCCTGTGCAGACGGGCAGCGGCGTGCATCTCAAGTCGATCGACATGCTGATGACCGATGCGCCTATCGTGTCTTGCGTACAAGGCACCCGCGGCCTGCCCGATGAGGTCCGCGCGCAGTTCCGCATCGCCGACGACACGGCGAGCTTTACCGCAGCGATCGTCGAAGAGCTGGACCGCCCCTCGGTGGACCGCACGGCGCGCCAAGCGGGGCGTACCTGGTTCACGCTGGACGGCATCCGCACGGTGCTTGAGCAGGAAATCGCACCAGCGATGAATCCGGCCTAAGTGGGCATTACATAACTTATTGAATATATTGTATTTCATCCAATGAACAAGCCAACCCTACGCATCCTCGGTACGCGCGGTATACCCGCTGCGCACGGTGGATTCGAAACCTTTGCCGAGGCCCTCGCGCTGTATCTCGTCGAGCACGGCTGGCGCGTGGTCGTCTATTGCCAGGAGGACGGCGAAGGGCCGATCACGGAAGACCGCTGGCAAGGCGTCGAGCGCGTGCATATCCCCGTCCGCCAACAAGGGCCGCTTGGCACCATCGTCTTCGATTGGCGCTCGACACGGCATGCGGCACGGCACGGCGACCTGTGCCTCACGCTAGGTTACAACACCGCCGTTTTCAGCGCGCTGCTGCGCCTCAAGGGCATCCCGAACCTGATCAATATGGATGGGATCGAATGGCGGCGCCAGAAGTGGGGACGCGTAGCCAAGGCATGGTTCTACCTGAACGAGATCGCCGGCTGCCTGCTGGGCAACCACCTTATCGCCGACCATCCCGGCATCAAGGCACACCTGGGGCGCGTGGTATCGGGCAGCAAGATCACCATGATCCCCTATGGCGCGGACCGTTTCGATGAGGTCGATAGCGCGCCGCTCGATGCATTCGATCTGAAGCCGGGCCAATATTGTCTGCTCATTGCGCGCCCGGAGCCGGAAAACAGCATCCTGGAAATTGTTGCTGCCTATGCGTCCAAGCCGCGTGCGATGCCCTTGGTGGTACTGGGCCAGTACACGCCCGAGCACAACGCCTACCATGGCCGCGTGCTCGCACAGGCCAGCGGTGACGTACGCTTCATCGGCGCCGTCTACGACAAAGCCATCGTCAACGCCCTGCGCGCCCACTGCCGCCTCTACGTGCACGGACATCAGGTTGGTGGCACCAACCCATCGCTCGTCGAAGCGCTCGGCGCGGGCTCGCCCGTGCTGGCACACGACAACCACTTCAACCGCTGGGTAGCTGGCGATGCGGCGCGTTACTTCAGGGATCAGGCAACATGCGCCACGCGATTCGACGAATTGCTCGCAAACGATGTCGACGTTGCGGATTTGCGCGCCGCTGCAAGCAGCCAGCACGCTAGCCATTTCACCTGGCCGCGCGTCTTGGCCAGCTATCAGCGCCTGCTGCAGGATTGGCTCCCGCCCCAGCCACGCGGGGCCACAGATCGGCCGCGCATTGGCATCGACCTACATGTGGTCGACGGAAAATACCAAGGGTCGCGCACACACGTAATCGAACTGTTTTCCCGTGTCGTGGCGAACTCGCCCGACATCGACTTCTTCCTGTTTCTCGACGGGCCGGATACCCTGCTCGAGCTTGCACCGGCGTTCGCCCTACCCAATGTGCAGCGCATCCGCATGCCGCAGACGTTGGCGCCGCTAAGGCTCTACTGGCAACTGCCGCGACTGGCGCGCAAGTACCAGCTGGACGTCCTGCATACGCAATACATCATGCCCTGGCCGCTGCCCTGCCGCAGCATGGTCACGATTCACGACGTGCTGTTTGAGACGCACCCGCAATTCTTTGAACGCCTGTTCATCTTGCGCTCGAAGGTGCTGATACGCCTTGCGGCGCAGCGGGCCGATCATGTGTTCACGGTCAGCGACTTTTCCAAGCGCGAGATCGAGCGCCTATACGCGACGGCACCGGAACGCTTGACCGTGATCCACAATGGCGCCGACCTCGATCGGTTCTACCCTGGGCATGACGGCTTGGAAATCGTTCGCCGGCGGAGCCTGCAATCGGGCAACTACATCCTGTCTGTCGGTCGCCTGGAACCCCGGAAGAACCATGCAATCCTCATCGACGCCTACAGGCAGTTGCGCGCCGACGCCCCACCGCTCGTACTGGTCGGCCAGCCGGACTTCAAATACGATGCCGTGTTCGACGCCATAGTACGCCACGGCCTGCGCGACCGCGTGCACGTGCTAAGCGACGTGCGCGACGACGAGCTGCCAGCGCTGTACCGGCACGCCAGGCTGTTCGCCTACCCCACTGTCGCGGAAGGCTTCGGCATGCCGCCGCTGGAGGCCATGGCCAGCGGCACACCTGTCGTCAGCAGCAATGCGACAGCCCTGCCTGAGGTAGTCGGCGCAACCGGCCTGCTCATCGACCCGTTCGATACCCAGGGCCTCACCAATGCCATGCAACAAGTCCTCGACCAACCCGCCCTGGCTACACGCCTTAGCAAAGATGGTCGGCAGCGTGCACTCGCTTTTGCCTGGATGGCACCGGCACTGCGCGTGCGCGAAAGCTATATCGCCGCGACGATGGGCGCGCAATCTTGAATACGGAGACCCAAGCCATGTTGATCCCAGTCATCCTGTCCGGCGGCAGCGGCACCCGCCTCTGGCCCTTGTCGCGCGCCGCCTACCCCAAGCAGTTCCTGGCACTGAACGGCGAGCAATCACTACTGCAGGATACGGTCACACGGCTGCGTAATCTGCCCGACGTCACGGCCCCCATCATTGTCAGCAATGCCGAGCAGCGCTTTATCGTGGCGGAGCAGCTCCGCGCCATCAACCAGCGCGCCAGCGACATCGTGCTCGAGCCGTGCGGGCGCAATACCGCGCCAGCCGTCGCCATCGCGGCGATGCTGGCTTTACGTGCCTCGCCGGATGCGGTGCTGCTGGTGATGCCGTCGGACCACGCAATCCAGAACGCCGCCGTATTCCAGCACCTGGTCGGCCAGGCACGCGGCGTAGCCGAGACGAGTCATCTCGTTACCTTCGGCATCCAGCCGACCTGCCCGCATACCGGCTACGGCTATATTCGGCGCGGTACGCCGCTGGGCGACGGCGCACATACGATCAGCGCCTTCGTCGAAAAGCCCGATGCCGCCCGCGCAGCAGACTTCCTGGCGACGGGCGCCTACTACTGGAACAGCGGCATCTTCATGTTCAAGGCGGCTGTCTATCTCGAGGAACTGGCCAAGCTCAAGCCCACCATCTACACGCAGTGCGAACTGGCTCTGGCCTCGGCACGGCGTGATCTCGACTTCCTCCGGCTCGACGAAGCAGCCTTCACCGCCTGTCCAGCCGACTCGATCGACTACGCCGTCATGGAGCACACGCAGCGCGCGGCCGTGGTGGAAGCACGGGACCTGGGCTGGAACGATATCGGTTCCTGGACAGCCCTGGCCGACGTCGTACCGAGTGACGACGCGGGCAACCAGCTGCTCGGCGACGTTCACGCCGATGCCGTTCGAAACTGCTATATCCGCAGCGAAAGCCGTGTCGTCGCTGCCATTGGCATCGAAGACCTGGTCATCGTGGAAACGCCGGACGCCGTGCTGGTCGCCCATAAGGACGCCGCGCAGGACGTCAAGCACATCGTCGACCGGCTGAAGGCTGCCGAGCGCAACGAAGCGACGCGCCACCAGCGCGTGTACCGCCCGTGGGGCAGCTACGAAGGTATCGATACGGGCGAGCGCTTCCAGGTCAAGCGCATCATCGTCAACCCCGGTGCCAGCCTCAGCCTGCAGATGCACCATCACCGGGCCGAGCACTGGGTTGTCGTGCGCGGCACAGCCAAGGTGGTGAACGGCGAACAGACCATGCTGCTGACCGAGAACCAATCCACCTACATCCCCGTCGGCGCGGTGCACCGCCTGGAAAACCCCGGCAGACTGCAGCTCGAGCTGATCGAGGTGCAATCGGGCGCCTACCTGGGTGAGGACGATATCGTGCGCTTCGATGACCAATACGGCAGGACGGCTGCATGAACGACATCGCAAAGACGCTGACCTGCTTCAAGGCCTACGACATCCGCGGCAAGCTCGGCGAAGAACTGGACGAGGAAATCGCCTACCGCATCGGCCGCGCCTACGGTGAATACCTGAAGCCACGCCGCATCGCCGTCGGCGGCGACGTGCGCCTGACGTCCGAGTCGTTGAAGCTAGCGCTGGCGAACGGCCTGATGGATGCGGGTGCCGACGTTATCGACCTAGGCATGACGGGCACGGAGGAAGTCTACTTTGCCGCCTTCCATCTCGACGTGGACGGCGGCATTGAGGTGACGGCCAGCCACAACCCACTCGACTACAACGGCATGAAGCTGGTCCGCCGCGGCGCCCAACCGATCAGCGGCGATACAGGATTGGCCGACATCCGCCGCCTGGCCGAACAGAATGCCTTCGGTCCGGTGACGCATCGCGGCAGCATGACGCAGCAATCCATCCTTGCAGCCTACGCCGAGCACTTGCTGCAGTACATCGACCCTGCTTCTATTCGGCCGCTCAAGCTCGTCGTTAACGCAGGTAACGGCGCAGCGGGCCACGTCGTCGACGCGCTGGAGGAACGCTTCAATGCGCTGGGCGTGCCCATCGAATTCATCAAGCTGTACCATGAAGCGGACGGCACCTTCCCGCACGGCATTCCCAACCCGCTATTGCCCGAATGCCGCGCCGACACTTCTGATGCGGTGCGCACGCACGGCGCCGATATGGGCATCGCCTGGGATGGCGACTTCGACCGCTGCTTCTTCTTCGACGAGCGTGGCAATTTCATCGAGGGTTACTACCTGGTCGGCCTGCTAGCCGAAGCCTTCCTGCAGCGCGAACCCGGTGCACGCATCATCCACGACCCGCGCCTGACCTGGAACACGATCGAAATCACCGAGCGCAACGGCGGCGTGCCCGTGCAGAGCAAGACGGGCCACGCCTTCATCAAGGAACGCATGCGGCTCGAGAACGCCATTTACGGCGGCGAGATGAGTGCGCACCATTACTTCCGCGACTTCGCCTACTGCGACAGCGGTATGATCCCCTGGCTGCTCGTGTGCGGCCTCGTCAGCAGCAAGGGCAAGCCGCTGTCGGCCCTCGTCGCGGAATGCATCACCCGCTACCCGTCTTCCGGAGAAATCAATCGCAAGCTGGCTGACCCGCGCGAAGCGATCGAGCGCGTGCGAATCCGCTACGCCTCCGATGCGCTTGCAACAGAAGCCGTGGACGGCCTAAGTATGGAATTTGGCACCTGGCGCTTTAATCTACGCTCGTCCAACACGGAGCCGGTGCTGCGCTTGAATGTTGAGAGCCGCATGGATCAGGCGTTGATGCAAGCCAAGACGGCCGAAATCCTCGGTTTGATCGGCGGTTAGCGTTGCCTTATCCGTATTGGTATTGGGTGACCGCCACGAGCGACACGGCGGTCATGTTGCCGTTGGCGACCCTGCTTGCCGCCTACTTCGCCGCCGACAGCCGGGCGCTCGCCAGGAAATGGCTGCTGTCGTTCGTGCCGATGCTGCTATTGGTGCTAGGCAGCAAGCTCGCCTATCTGAAATGGCATCTTGGCGTCGCCGCATGGGACTTTCGCGGTGCAAGCGGCCATATGTTCTATGCGTCCGCTGTATTCCCAACCTTGCTTTACGCACTGCTCGGGCACACGGCGCTTCGCCATCCGGCGCGCCACTGCTGGATCGCGGGGATGCTACTGGCCGCCCTGGTCGGCGTATCGCGCGTCGTGCTGGGGTATCACTTCGTGTCCGAGGTCATCGTTGGCGCCATGCTTGGTGGTGCCAGCAGTGTATTGTTTCTCGCAACGGCCCCCCCCTACGTTCCCCAGACTGCTCGCAAGCGGTGGTTCGTCGCCGCCGCGATAGTCATCGTGCTAGTGCAATATGGCAAGCGCGCCCCAACAGATGCCATGCTGGCCAAATTCGCCGATGCCCGGATTGAACGCTCACCCGTAAGGCGCTAGGGGTAAGCGGCGTCGATCCGCTCGAAACTTCCATCGCGGCGCATTTCATCGAGCGCCGCGTTCAAGGCGCGGATCAGATCGGGCGGCGTGCCGGCGTGGCAGGCGAGATAGAGGTCGGTGTGGCCAAAGGTGAACAAGGGCACGATGTCATGCGCGGTGCCCTTGAGCAGCGCGGTGGCGCGTGGTTTGGACGAAGCCCACAGGTCGATACGCTGCATGCGCAGCTTCTGCGGATTATTGGCATCGCTAGTTACCGGATCGACGTTGTAGTGGTGCGCTTGCAGCCAGACGGTGATCACATCCTGGTTGTAGCCGCCGATCAAGCTATCTTTGACATCGGCGAGACTGCTGGGTGGATTGCTGGATGTAGCGCGACCGTACATCACCCAGTCCATCGAATCGATAGGCCCTATCCAATCGAACAGGGCTTCGCGCTCCGTCGTCCGTGCCGTTGAATAGACGCAGTACCCATGCGCACGCAAAGCATAGTCATACGCGCGTGCCCACGGCACGAGTTCCACCGTCAGTGCAATACCGGCACGCTTGAACGCCTCCTGCAGCTTTTCGGTGGACGAGCCGACAACCTTGCCCTCACGCAACATATTGTGTGGCGGGTCGTCTTCCGTCTCCAAATGAAGTATGGGCTGCGCAGCGACGGCCGCACACGCAAAGCTCAACGCAAGAAGAAGTAATGCGCGCATCCGCTGTCTCTTGTCTGCCTTATCTGCCGTGCAAGATCGTTCTTTCCGGTCGGCACTCTTGAACCCAGTATGGTCAGGATGTCGCCAGAGTCCAAGGACAAGACTGCCATCATTGGTTGAGGACGTGTTCCGCCAGGCGATCGGCGCCGAGCAGCAGCGGCCGTCCACCGTGTAAGCGCTATCCCCGGTATACTGCGGGCCTTGAAATAGGCGGCACGCCGCCGCGTACCCGCCACCCCAGTTGTACCGGTACGACCACTGATTAGTTAGAACTCATGAGCCTCAACGTACCGTTGCAACTTACGCAACTCGAAAGCGGCGCGACCGTAGCGACCGAGATGACGCTGGGCGTGCACTGCCTGGGAGCCATCCCGGCCGGGTTCAATTCGACTGCGCCCGTGCAGCACGTTTCCCTGCCCATCCTGGGTGACGCCGCGGATGCGTTGAATGAGGTGTGGCATGTGTCCCATGCCTGCAGCGGCGGACAGTTCGAGGACATCGCCTACCGGCGGACAGAGGACGTCCTGTTTGGCAGCCTTGCCATCGACGAGGCAAGGCTTGCTGTCGAAGATGGGTCGTCGCGGCTGCACGCCGCAACCGAGTCTGCTTACCGCCAGATATTCGCCCTACTAGCCGCCGAAGGCTTTTCCTATCTGTGGCGCACCTGGAACTACCTGCCGGCCATTCATGAAGAGGAATGTGGCCTGGAGCGCTACCGGCAGTTCAATATCGGCCGGCACCAGGCCTTCTCTGCCTTTGCGCGGCCGGTGGACAGCAGTCCGGCCGCCTGCGCCCTGGGCACCGCCACAGGCCCGCTGTCCATCGCTTTCATCGCAGGCCGCCAAGCATCCACGCGCATCGAGAACCCGCGCCAGGTGAGCGCCTTCGCCTACCCTAGCCAATACGGACCGCGCAGCCCCACGTTTACCCGTGCCGCAACGGCCCCGAACGGCGATGGCGAAATCTTGTTCATCTCCGGCACGGCCAGCATCGTGGGCCACGAAACCCTGCATCATGGCAACGTCGTGGCACAGACGCGCGAGACGGTAGCCAACCTGGCCGCGCTGCTCGAGCGGGCTAACCGGGGGCGTGCATCCAGTCCCTACCAGTGGAATGATTTGATCTATCGCGTCTATATCCGCCACGCCCAAGACTACGCGGTCGTGCGGCAGACGCTGGAAGGCCTGCTGGGCAGCGCGATCCAGGCTGTATATATGCAGGCCGAGGTATGCCGGCACGACCTGCTGGTCGAGATCGAGGCCCTCGCCTTCAAACCGTCGAAAGCCACGCCATCTTGAAACAGATTCACGCTGGATTGATCGCCCTCGCCGCTGCATTGGGTGGCCTCTGCCATGCCGAACAGGCCCCGCTATGGGAAGCGGGTGCGGGGGTCGCTGCGCTCAGCCTGCCGGCCTACCGCGGCTCGGATAAGAACCACTACTTCATCCTGCCTGTCCCGTACTTCGTCTACAACGGCGACTTCCTCAAGGCCGACCGGCAGGGCGTGCGCGGCCAGCTGTTCGACAACGACCGCATCGACCTGAACATCAGCGCCTCGGCCTCGCCGCCTACCAAGAGCGACGACGTGCCGGCGCGCTACGGCATGCCCAATCTGCAGCCCACCATCGAGTTCGGCCCCGAGGCCGACATTACGCTTTGGCGGGGCGCGGGCAATATCCCCTTCCTGAAGCTGCGGCTGCCCGTGCGCGAGGCGTTTACCGTTACGGCGCCGCGCCGCGATGTGGGCACGATCTTCTCGCCCAATTTGAATGCCGACATCAACGACGTGTTCGGTTTGAATGGATGGACGCTGGGCGTCGTGACGGGACCAATCTTCGCGACGAAAAAGCAGAACGCGTATTTCTACAGCGTGGCGCCACAGTACGCGACGGCCACGCGGCGAGCCTACGACGCTCGCGGCGGCTACGGCGGCGCACAGATGTTGCTATCGCTGTCGAAGCGCTTCGACAAGGCCTGGGTCGGCGCCTATCTGCGCCAGGACACGCTGCATGGCGCCGTCTACGCCGATAGCCCGCTGGTGGCCCAGCGCAGCTATACCTCGGCCGGCGTGGCCATATCATGGATATTCGGCAAGTCCAGCACGATGGTGGACGTCAAGTAGGGACGCTCTACGAATAGTGACCAAACATGACGTCAGCGCTCCGCCCGGGAAACCCGGGCGCTTGTGGACTGCAGGACATCAACGATTCCTCGCTGATTGATTCCACTCCCCCCGCCCTCGCCGCCGCGAGGGAGCCTCGCTTACGCTCGTCAGCGGATATCGGCTGAGACTCCTGGAGGCTCTCAGCCCGGCAGGGCGAACAGCTGATCGCGCGGCGCGTAGGCGATTACGGCTTCGAGCTTGGCTGCCTCGGTGTCCGCCACCTTGACCTGTGCGCTTACCTGCACTACCACGGCGCCCATCTGCCGGCAGTGGATGTGGAATTCCACGTCCGTGTCGGGCGGTACGGGGCTCTTGAACCAGCAGTTGCGCACGCCCGCCAGCACGCCAACGGAGGCCTGTGGCAAGGTCTTGACGTAGGGGTCGCCGCGCAGCAGGCCGGCGCCGGCCAACTGGGCCATCGCCTCGATCAGCATCACGCCGGGCACGATGGGCATGCCGGGGAAGTGCCCTTCAATAACCGCATTATCGGGCGACCAACGCGCAACGCCGCGGAAGTCGTGCGGGCCATCGATGGTGAGCTGCTGGCACACGAAAATCGCGCCCCGGTGCGGAATCAGCGCAGCGATCTCGTCGCGACCCAGGATAATGGGGTAGTGATAGTCGTCGCTCATGCAGCATACCGCCGTGCTACCAGCGACACGTTGCTGCCGCCGAAGGCGAAGGAGTTGGACATCACGGCATCGACCGCCACGTCGCGGCGCGCCGTGCGCGGAATGAAGTCCAGGTCGCAGCGCGGATCAGGCATATCGAGCGTCGCCGTGGGTGGCAAGGCACGATGCTCCAGGGCCATCACGCTGATGGCGAATTCCAGAATGCCGCTGGCGCCGATCAGGTGGCCGTGCATGGATTTCGTCGAACTGACGGCCAGGCGATTCGCCGCTTCGCCGAATACGGTGCGGATGGACTGCGTCTCCACCACGTCGCCCGCATCGGTTGCCGTGCCGTGTGCGTTGAGGTATTGGATTTGCGCAGGCGCGAGGCCCGCATCGTCCAGCGCCTCTTGCATGGCACGCACCTGCTCGACCGTCGAGGGTGCCGTCAGATGGTCGGCATCGCTGCTGCTGCCGTAGCCGCATAGCTCGGCCAGCGCGCGCTGCGAACGGGCGCGCGCGCGCGCTTCGCTCTCCAGCACGATGGCGGCGGCCCCCTCGCCCAGCACGAAACCGCTGCGGTCTGCAGAGAAGGGGCGGCAGCTGCGTGAGGGGTCGTCCGCGTTGGGCTTGGCCATCACGCGCAGGGCGTTCCAGGCCATCAAGGAGCCGGGCGTCAGCATCGCTTCCGTGCCGACCACGACGGCCGCATCGAGATAGCCGTCGCGGATGGCGCGGAAGGCCTCGCCAAGCGCGACCGCCGATGAGGCGCAGGCAACGGAATAGGTATGGCTGGAACCATGTAGGCCATAGCGCATAGAGATTAGCGCAGCGGGCGCGTTGGCCATCATGCGCGGCACCGACAGCGGGTGCATCACGGTCGGATTGCGGCCGGCCTGTGCCGGGTCGTGCAGCATCGTGTAGAAGCGCTCGTACAGCGCGTCGACCGTCTGCGCACCACCGAAGCCGATGCCGGCATACACGCCGAAACGGCGTGAGTCCTCGGGCGGCGTGACAATATTCGCTTCGCACATCGCCTCGTGCGCTGCGACCACAGCGAACTGCGTGGCGCGGTCAAGCGCGGCGTATTTGCTGTCGAGCAGCTTGTCCGGGTCGGGTGCGCTTGCTGCCAGCACATTGGGCAGCCATTTGGCGATCGTGGCGGGTGCGGCACCGATTGCACACTTCCCTGCAAGCGCCGCGTCGAACGTCGCATGCCGGTCGGCGCCCAGGGGGTTGATCGCCCCCATGCCCGTGATCAGGACCTTGGCCAATTACTTGCTCGACTCGAGGCTGAGTTCTGGCAAGGTGCCGTTGTTGTGCTCACGGATTTGCGACTCGATATCAGCCAGCATGCCGGCGAAGCTCATCTTGAGGTAGCGCATGGGGTCGTTCAGCTGGAAGCCGCAACGGTCTTCCACTTCGAACAGCATTTCCACCATATCGAGCGAATCCAGCCCCAGGGCTGCGACCTGTAGGTCCGGCTCACTGAATTTGGCGGGGGAAATGTCCTTGGTATGGATAAGATAATGCTTGACGATTTCTTCTAACATAAGCGGCTTCACTGATATGTCGATTCACAGCAGATCGGCGAATTATACAGTAGAATCCCGGTAGATCAGGCGGTGCCGGGCACCCTGTCGCATTCCTGTAGCTGCCCGCCGGCCGCCGCCATAATTCCCAAGCTCCGCCGTATCGAAACCGCCACAGGGCGGCCGCCCCTGTTCGCCATTGGGTATTGATCTTGAATCGCTGCATCCGTATCGGCCAGATACTCCTGTTCTACCTGATGTTGCTCTGGCTGGGCGGCATGCTGCTGCTTGGCAATATCGTCGTACTGCCCCTCATACTTACGCCCAAATCGGTGCGCCGGCCCGTCGTGCAATATTGCATCGGCGCCATCTGCCGCGTGTTCCTGAGCGGTGCGTCGGCCTGCGGCCTGATGCGGCTCGACCTCGCCGCGCTCGACACGCTCAACCGGGAGCGGGGCATGCTGCTCGTACCCAATCACCCGAGCATGATCGACGCTTTCCTCGTGCTGTCGCGCGTCCCGCGCGCCGTGTGCCTGATGAAGGCCAGCATCGGCTCCAACCTGTTCCTCGGCGCCGGCGCCTATCTGGCCGGCTATGTGCCCAACCGCCATCCGGAGCGCATGTTCCGTACCGCCATCCGGCGAGTGTGTGCGGGCGATCTGCTTATGGTCTTCCCCGAAGGCACGCGCACCACGCAGCAACCCGTCAACGCAATGCAGGGCGCCGTCGCGCTGATCGCCAAGAAGGCCCAGGCACCGCTGCAGACCATTCTGATCACCACCAACTCGGCCTATCTCAGCAAGGGTTGGAAGATCTGGCGGCCGCCCACCTTCCCGCTCATCTATCGCGCTGTGCCGGGCGAGCGCATCGCGGCGAGCGACTCGCTGGCGACCACGTCGAGCGCGCTGCAGCAGTATTTCGAGGGGCAGCTCACGCGGTCCATCGACCCGGCCCTGACACTTTAGGTACGTGCCGCCCGCCAGCCTTGACCGGCCGCAAGGCGATCGGCTAACGTCGGGCGGTTTGGCTGCGGCGCTGTCGTAGCCGCAACGCATGTCCGGCTGACGAGATGAACCCCGCTTCCACCACGCACCTAGTACTGATCCCAAGCTATAACCCCGGCCAGAAGGTCTTCGAGACCGTGCGCGCCGCGCGTGCGCAATGGACCCCCGTGTGGGTAGTGGTCGACGGCAGCACGGACGGCACGGATCGCGAACTGCAGAAGATGGCAGAAGCCGATGCCGGCCTGCGCGTGCTCGTGCTGCCGCAGAATTCCGGCAAGGGCGCCGCCGTGCTACATGGCTGCGACGAGGCCGCAAGGCTGGGTTTTACGCACATACTGAGCATGGACTCGGACGGCCAGCACCCGGCCCAGCAGATTCCCGAATTCATGGCCTTGTCACAGGCCAACCCCGCAGCCATGGTGCTCGGCGTGCCCGTGTTCGATGCCAGCGCCCCCGCTCTACGCGTAAAGGGCCGCAAGATTTCCAACTGGTGGGCCAATCTCGAAACGCTGTGGATGGGCATCGGCGACTCGCTGTTCGGCTTCCGCGTCTACCCGATCGAGCCCCTGCGCAATGTCATGCGCGGCCAGCGCTGGATGCGCCGCTTCGACTTCGACCCGGAAGCCGTCGTGCGCCTGTGCTGGCGCGGCGTGCGGCCCGTCAACCTGCCCTCCCCCGTGCGCTATTTCCGCGCCGATGAGGGCGGCGTATCGCATTTCAATTACTGGCGCGACAACCGCCTGCTCACCTGGATGCACATCCGCCTGATGATAGGTTTCGTGCTCCGCTTGCCCGTATTGATCTTCAAACGCCTTTCCAACCCAAGGAACGCCCGATGAGCGAAACCACGCCGTCCGACGCCGTACGTGCCCCCCATGTGCCGCTGACGGACTACTACCCGGACGAGCCCGCACGCGCCGGCTTCGTGCGCGAGATGTTCGACAGCACGGCGGAAGACTACGACCGCATGGAGCACATCCTCGGCTTCGGCACGGGCAAGTGGTATCGCGGCGAGGCGCTGCGTCGCGCCGGCCTCAAGCCCGGTATGCGCGTCCTGGACGTAGGCGTGGGTACGGGCCTGGTGGCAAGTGAAGCGGCGGCGATCGTTGGCCGGCCCGAACTCGTCTGCGGCGTCGACCCCAGCCCCGGCATGATGGCCAATGCGCGCGTGCCGGCCGGCGTACAGCTGCTGGAAGGCCGGGCGGAGTCCATCCCCTTCCCCGACAATCATTTCGACTTTCTCAGCATGGGCTATGCACTGCGCCATATCGGCGACCTGCGCGCCGCCTTCCGCGAATTCCACCGTGTGCTCAAGCCCGGTGGAAAGATCTGCCTGCTGGAAATCACCTGCCCGGAATCGGCCTGGGGCCGCTTCCTGCTCAAGCTCTATATGAAGGGCTGGGTGCCGCTGCTGGCCCCCTTCATCGGTCACCGCCGCAACACGCGCCGACTGTGGCGCTACTACTGGGACACGATTGAAGCCTGCCTGCCGCCCGCACAGATCGTGGCCGAGCTGGAGGCCGCCGGCTTCAAGAACGCACGCCGCTATATCGACGTACGCACCATGAGCATCTTCGCGGAGTTCCAGGCGGAGAAGGCCTAAGGCTAGGCCCATGTCCGTCCCGGCGATGATCGCCCACCTGCTGCTGGAGAAGCTCACCCGGCAGATGCAGCCGCGTGTGCCCGAGGCGGACCTGATCATGCAGGAACAGGGTCAGGTCCTCGCCTTTATGGAAGGCGGCCGCGACGAGGGTATCCTCGCCTACGTCTACCTGTTCCACGCCGTGATGGCGCTACCCGTGATCCGCCCCGGCGATATGGTGGTCGACCTCGCCTGCGGGCCGGCCAACCAGCTGGTGCAGATGGCACGCCTCAATCCAGAAGCACGCTTCATCGGCGTTGACGCCTCGCCCAGCATGGTCGCCTTGGCACTCGACACGGTGGCGGCAAGCGGGCTCGGTAACGTCGCATTGCAGAACGGCGACATCACGCAGCTCAACGCCTTCGCCAACCAGTCGGTCGATTGCGTGACCTGCACCATGTCGCTGCACCACCTGCCCGATACGCAGGCACTCGCCGCCACCATGCGCGAAATCCGCCGCATCCTCAAACCTGGCGGCGGCGTCTACCTGGCCGACTTCGGCCGCCTCAAGCGCGCTGCCAGCCAGCATTATTTCGCGCATGACCGCCAGGAACTGCAGTCTGAGCAGTTCACGGCCGACTTTCTGGCGTCGATGCGCGCCGCCTTCAGTCCGGCGGAGTTCGATGTGGCGTTGGGAGAGATAGATGCATCGATCCAACGCTACGAAACAGGGCTCGCGCCGTTTATACTCATTTGCCGCAGCACGGCACGGCGAGACGTCGACTCAACGCTGGCAGCGCAGGTCAAGGCCGCCTATGCAGACCTGTCGCGCGGCCAGCGGCGTGATTTCGATAATTTTGTGCGGTGGTTCAAGATGGGCGGCCTGGATTTGCCCTGCGCAGTCCGATGAGCCTTCGCGTCAAGTAGGGTGCATCACGCGCACGTAAGCGTCAGATCATCCCACCATTCACGGAAATCACCTGCCCCGTGATATAGGCCGCCCCGTCCGAGGCCAGGAAACCCACCAGGCTCGCCACTTCCTCCGGCTTGCCCGCGCGCTTGGCGGGGACGAGATTGGCGATGGTGGCGGCATCGAAGGTATCCTTCGTCATATCGGACTCGATGATACCCGGGGCGACGGCGTTCACCGTGACGCCGCGACTGGCGAGTTCCAGCGAGAGCGTCTTGGTGGCGGCGTTGAGCGCGCCCTTGGCCGCGGCGTAGTTGGCCTGGCCACGATTGCCGGTCAGGGCGGCGACCGAAGTGATATTGATGATGCGCCCCCAGCGGGTGCGGATCATCGGCATGGTGAGCGGCTGCGTCACATTGAAGAAGCCGTTGAGCGATACGTCGATCACCCGGTGCCACTGCTCGGCGCGCATGCCGGGGAAGACGGCGTCGTCGTGGATGCCGGCATTGTTGACGATGACCTGGATGGGGCCCTGTTCCAGCAGGGCTTCCAGCGTAGACAGTGTTGCCGCAGCGTCCGCTACATCGAACTGCACGGCCTCGGCCGACATGCCCTCGACACGCAGGCGCTCGCATAGTGCCTCGGCGCCCGCTAGGTTACGGTTGGCATGGACGACGACGTGGAAGCCATCGCGCGCCAAGCGTTCGCAGATGGCAGCGCCAATGGCGCCGCTGCCGCCCGTGACAAGTGCACGTTTCATATCAAGCTCCCCTGCCCGCCGCATC
>JAFAKZ010000591.1 GCA_019234745.1 Burkholderiales bacterium | reverse complement strand
GCATGGCGAAGAGGATCCGGTGGTCAATTTCGGCTTCCTGGACCTGGCCGCCCGCGCGCTGGGCGCGCTGGGCGTACCGGTCGAGACCCTGGCGCGGCCGGGGCTGGGACACTCCATCGACGACGAAGGATTGGCCCGTAGTATCGGCTTCGTCGCCGAGGGATTTAACCAAAAGCAAGTGTGATAGTTGGATTTCACGCAATTGTTATGCTTGCGTAGTAGGTGTATCTGGTAGATACCCTATATATAGTGAGGTAACGGCATTTAAGGGGGCTCACTTGTCCCTAGCGCTTCAAAGCTGTCCAGCTCTTGTCCTCAATGCGGATTTCCGTCCGCTGAGCTACTATCCTTTGTCTTTATGGTCCTGGCAGGAAGCCATAAAGGCGGTGGTGGCCGAGCGCGTCAATGTCGTCTCCGTCTATAACCGCACGATCCATTCTCCCTCGTCGGAGATGTCGCTGCCCAGCGTGATTTCCCTCAAGGAATATATCCCGACCTCGCGGAGGCCGGCCTTCACCCGGTTCAATGTGTTCCTGCGCGACCGCTTCGCTTGTCAATATTGCGGTGAATCGCTTCCCACCCACGATCTGACCTTCGACCATGTGATCCCCCGCTCGCGCGGCGGACGCACGACCTGGGATAATGTGGTCACCGCCTGCTCGCCCTGCAATCTGGTCAAGGGCAACCAATTGCCGCATGTCGCGCATATGTTCCCGCTGGTGCGCCCGACCGAGCCGACCAGCTTCCTGCTGCAGGAACATGGCCGCGCTTTCCCGCCCAACTATCTGCACGAAAGCTGGCGGGATTTTCTGTACTGGGATTCCGAACTGGAACAGGCCTGAACCCGGCCGCGACTGCGGCCGCGCGCTACCGACAGCCGAGGGA
This sequence comes from Burkholderiales bacterium, assembly GCA_019234745.1. GTDB lineage: Bacteria > Pseudomonadota > Gammaproteobacteria > Burkholderiales > Chitinimonadaceae > JAFAKZ01. The sequence goes on along the minus strand of JAFAKZ010000591.1, from coordinate 1,115 downwards.
CAGATTCTGTATAGCTTGGCGCGGTAGCCCAGCGGCTGGAAGCCGCGCCTAGCGTGCTTGGCACGCAACTTCAATGTTTTGTCGGCAAGGCCGACATGACCTGAGGGCTAAAATTAAATTCTTTCCGACAGCCAGATCGCGAATTTGGTGCCGGCGCTGATCGCCGAATAGAGCACTGGATAGGCCGCCGCCTGCTCGGCACCTTGCGCGATCGCCGAATTCCTATGCTCGACTTCTTCGGCTCGGAACTGCTGGACGGTCGCCTTCAATTCCGGCTGGTCGTCGAGCACCGTCTCCTGGCGGGCGTAATGCTCTTCGATGACGTCTTCCACCGCCACCGTGCAGGCCATCGCCGCCTTCTCGCCCAAGAGAGCCGTGCCGGCGCCCAGGGCGAAACCAGCCAGGTGCCACAAAGGCTGCAGCAAGGTCGGGCGCACGCGATGCTGGGCCGCCAGCTGGTTGAAACGGGCCAGATGCTCGCGCTCCTGCTCTTCCATATGCTTCAAGGCGGCATTGCGGCGCAGGACGGCGCGCTGGCCTTGATAGATGCGCACGGCGCCATATTCACCGGCCTGGTCGACGCGAATGATGCGGGCGAGCTGTTCCTTGCGGTCGGGATCGCCCAGCATGCGCTGCGGTTGATCGCTCATTACTTCGGCTCCGCCAGGCGCCGGGCGGCCAGCGCGCTGAAACCCGCCAGCACGAGGCTGGCCAGCACATTATAGCCGGCCATGCTGATGCCGAACAGCGACCAGGCCACCTTGTCGCACTGGGGGATGTCGATCGGCTTGGACAGCAGCGCCGCCAGATCTTCGACCGAATGCACGGTGCCCAGGCCTCCGGTGCACGAGGTGGGGCCGGCCCACCAATGCTGCTCGACGCCGACATGGTAGAAGGCGATGCCGCCGCCGATCGCGAACGCCAGGGTGCACGCCCCCAGCAGCAGCGCCGACATCTTGGCGTCGAGACGCAGGCCGAGGCCCAGCAGCGCCAGCAGGATCACCGCGCCATAGGGCACGCGCTGAAACAGGCAAAGCTCGCAGGGCCGCAGGCCGAAGCCATATTGCGAGGTGAAGACGGCAGCCAGGATGGCGATCGACGCCATCAGCACGACG
>JAFAKZ010000432.1 GCA_019234745.1 Burkholderiales bacterium | reverse complement strand
CTATTTCGGCGGGGGTATCGGCTTCCTGATGCTGGCGGCGCTCACCATCGCCGGCCAGCAGGTACGCATGGCGAATGCCACGAAGAACGTGCTCGCCATGGCCATGAACGCCTCGGCCGTCGTCATCTTCGTGTTCTCCGGCCAGATTGCCTGGCTCGAAGCGTTTGCCTTGGGTGTAGGCGGCATCGGCGGTGCACTCTTGGGTAACTGGCTGATGCACCGGCTGCCAGAGAAGGTGCTGCGTGGCTTTGTCGTGATCATCGGTGCCGCGCTTACCGTCTGGCTGTTCGTGCGGGCGTAGGGCGGCCGTTGGGAATTCTCCGTCGTACTGGATTCCCACCTTCGCGGAACTGACGCATTTGTAGGGTGTCGTCCCCAGAACCCTACTTGCTTATCCATCCTCCTCCAATGGCTCGGCCCAGCGCTCGACCTGGCGCAGCACGACGTGCGCGAGCGAGGGCTCGGAGGCTGCCACCTTGCGTAGCCAGTCCGCATCGTTATGCATGCGGTGAATCTGACCGATCAACTCGCGAATCGCCCGGTCCCCGCCCAACTTCAATGCACTGGGCAGGATGGCGTTCAGGGTGTCATTCAGTTCGTCCACAAGCGGCAGTTTGCGACGCGAGGCTACGTCGATGAACTCGGCGGACAAACCGAAGCGGCAGGCTTGGAATCGATTGACGGAATAAGCCAGGCCCTGGTCCGGGTGCGGTGCGACTTCCGGCGTATCGCGCAGCCACTCCACCAGTGCCTGGCCGAAGGCGCCCAGCCGTGCCGCCTGGCGTACCGTGAGCGGGGTGTCGCATACACGGATTTCGATCGTGCCGTAGTTGGGTTTGGGGCGGATGTCCCAATAGAAGTCCTTCATGCTGCGCACGACACCGTAAGCCGCCATGCGCTCGAAGTAGGCGCGGAAGTCGGCCCAGCTAGCCAGCGCCGGCATGGTGCCGGCCAAGGGGAAGGCATTGATGGCAGACAGGCGGGCGCTATCGAACTCGCTATCGACTCCCTGGTAGAAGGGTGAACTGGCCGACAGCGCGATGAAATGGGGTACATAGCGCGACACCAGCCGCACCATGCGCACGGCCTCGTCGCCGTCGCGGCAGGCGATATGGATGTGTTGGCCGAATACGGTGAACTGCTTGGCCAGGTAGCCGTACTGGTCAGCCAGCGCCTGGTAGCGCTCCTTGGGGAAGATGCGCTGTTCGCTCCAACGCTGGAACGGATGGGTACCGCCGCCCGCAACGGCCAGGTGCAGGCGGTCGGCCGCCGCGACCAGGTGCTCGCGCAGAGAATCCAGCTCCTCGACCAGCGACTCGTAGTCATCGTGGATGGACGAATTCAGTTCGATCATACCTTCCGTGATTTCCGGCACGACATTGCCCGGATGGTCGCGCTTGGACAGCTGCGCCAGCAAGTCGGGCGCGCCGCGCGTGAGGTTGTAGTCGTGCGGCGACAATATCTGCAGCTCCAGCTCGATACCCAGGGTCGAGCCCGTGCATCCGTGGAAGTGCAGCATCTCATCCAGCGCAGCTGGCTCCAGCGCGGCCGGTTCCATCTTGCCTGACTTCAGCCCGGTCTTATCCATTGCCGCCTCCCCGCACCGTAGGCGCCACTTCACCGGCACGACGCAGGGCCCAGCGCGTCCAGAATGGGCCCAGCAACTCCAGCACTACCAGTGCAGCGGCCGTTACCGCCAGGACCTGCTTGTCCATTTCCGGCAACGCCTCGACGGAGGCATGCACGGTGAGGATGGCGAGGCTGGACACGGGCAGCAAGGTCACGCCGAGCATGGCGGCCTGGCGGCGGTTGATGCCACTGAATGGGCCGAGTAGCCAGGACACGGCAATGCGTACGGCGCCGCGCAGCAACAGGAAGCTCGCGGCCCACGGTGCGACGTCCCGCCAGGCGAATGGGTTGAGGCCTGCACCGACCTGGACGAACAATATGCAGACGAACAGGCTGCCGATGACATCCAGGCGCAGGCCCAGTAAGGCCTTGCCCTGGTCGGCGTTGCGGCAGACCATGCCCATCATCAGCGTGGCCAGCAAGGGGGAGACAGACAGCGCCTCGGAAAGCCCTACCGTCGCCACGATGGCACCGAACAGGAACAGGCCCGGCAAACCGTTGCGCGTACCGAGCTGGCGCAGCCAGCGCAGAACCATGGTCAATACCAAACCGTCGATCACGCCCAAACCGACCGACGCGACGATGTTGCGCAAGGGGCCGGACAGCAGCGCCTGCCAGTCGTCCTCGTGGATGGCCCGTACCAGGGGCACAAACAAGGCCGACAGCAGCAGCGCCAGGCAATTGTTAGCGGCGGCGAAC
>JAFAKZ010000340.1 GCA_019234745.1 Burkholderiales bacterium | reverse complement strand
GCGCGTAGGCGCCATCACGGTGGTCGACTCCACCTTCGCCACGCCCTACCTGCTGCGCCCCATCGAGTTCGGCGTGGACATCGTGCTGCACTCGGTAACGAAATACCTGAACGGCCACTCCGACGTGATCGGCGGCGCCGCCATCGTGCGTACGTCGGAACTGGCGGAAAAGCTCGGCTTCCTGCAGAACTCGGTGGGCGCCGTGCTCGACCCCTTCTCCAGCTTCCTGGCCCTGCGCGGCCTGCGCACCCTGCCGCTCCGCGTGGGTCGCCATAGCGAGAATGCGCTGGCCATTGCCAAGTGGCTCACCACGCAGCCGGGCGCACAGGACGTGATCTACCCCGGCCTGGAACAGCACCCGCAGCATGCCCTGGCCCGCCAACAGTTCAAGAATGGCTACGGCGGCATCGTGTCGGCACGCCTGAAGACGGACGACGCGGGCGTACGCCGCTTCCTGGCCGCACTCAAGCTGTTTACGCTGGCCGAAAGCCTGGGCGGCGTGGAAAGCCTAGTCAACCAGCCCTTCGCCATGACGCACGCCTCGCTGCCGCTGGAACTACGTCGCGCACGCGGCATCGAGGAGAACCTGCTGCGCTTCTCAGTGGGGGTGGAGCATGTGGACGACCTGATCGCCGATCTGGCGCGGGGATTTGCGGCGGTTTGATGCGCGACGTGTAGGGCGCAATCCCCGCAGGGTATTGCGCCGTATGAAGGGTTCGCAGGCTGCACGATCGCTTGAGGAGTTCATACGGCGCAACGACTTCGCTGTTGCGCCCTACGGGGCTGACGTGACCGCTGGGCCTTGAAGTTGTAGGTCGGAAAAGCGAAGCGCCTTCCGACGCATGGAATCGAAACTAGGCTACGTACCGCTTGGAGCATGCGCCGCAATAAAGTGGCACCCATGACCAAACGGAATCGATAGCTTCATACATTCCATGCGTCGGAAGGCGCTTCGCTTTTCCGACCTACGGGGCTACGAACTTTGACCTTCAAGCACTGATGGAAACTCATTGTTGCCAGACTGTACAGCGCGTAGGTTGGGGTGAGTGCAGCGAAGCCCAACACTTTATGAGCTTGGCAAGCATGGCAGGTTGCTTTGCCAATACGAGTGCAACCGGCCTTCGATTCAATTACCGTACCGGGTTCGCAACGAGTGTTGGGCTTCGCAAAGCTCAGCCCAACCTACCAATCGATTGGCGCGGATTGATAGACCCAACCCGCCCCTCCCAGCTCAAGCCTTCTTGCGCCGCTCTGCCACCGCAGCCGCCAGCTTGTGCAGCACGGTCACCGTATCGTCCCAACCCAAGCAGGCATCCGTGATGCTGCAGCCATACTGCAGCGGCTTGCCTTCGACAAGGTCCTGGCGGCCTTCATTGATATGGCTCTCCACCATCACGCCGAAGATGGACTGGCTGCCGGCGGCGATCTGCGCGGCCACGTCCTCGCCGACTACTGACTGGCGGCGGAAGTCCTTGCTGCTGTTGGCGTGGCTGAAGTCCACCATGAGCTTTTCCGGCAAGCCGGCGTGGGCCAGATCCTTCACCGCGGCGGCCACGTGCGAGGCGTCGTAATTCGGCGTCTTGCCGCCGCGCAGGATCACGTGGCAGTCGCGGTTGCCGCCCGTGGCGACGATGGCCGAGTGGCCGAACTTCGTCACCGAGAGGAAGTGGTGCGGCACGGAGGCGGCGCGGATGGCGTCGATGGCGATCTTGAGGTTACCGTCCGTGCCGTTCTTGAAGCCGACGGGGCAGGAGAGGCCGGAGGCCAGCTCGCGGTGCACCTGCGATTCCGTCGTGCGTGCACCGATGGCGCCCCAGCTGATCAGGTCCGCGAAATACTGCGGCGTGATCATGTCGAGGAACTCGGTCGCCGCCGGCACGCCCATATCGTTCAGGTCCAACAGCAGCTTGCGCGCGATGCGCAGGCCATTGTTGATGTCGAAGCTGCCGTCCAAGTGCGGGTCGTTGATCAGGCCCTTCCAGCCCACCGTAGTGCGCGGCTTTTCGAAGTAGACGCGCATCACGATCAAGAGGTCGCGCGCCAGCTCTTCGTGCACCGACAACAGGCGCCGGCCGTAGTCGAGTGCCGCTTCCGTGTCGTGGATGGAGCAGGGCCCCACCACGACCAACAGGCGGTCGTCCTCACCAGCCAGGATGCGATGGATGGACTGGCGCGCCTGGTAGGTGGTGGTCGTGGCGACCTCGGTTACAGGGTATTTCTCCAGCGCCGCGATGGGCGGGAGCAATTCCTTGATTTCCTTGATGCGTACGTCGTCGGTCTGGAACAGCATAATGGCGGCAAGCTAGAGACTATCGGGACCGACTAGGGTAGCCGCACGTTTGTTGCGGTGCAAATAACTTTGCTCGCACGTGCGGGTGCCTGCCGTGCATATGGGCCAACCGGAAAAACAAATCGCCGACACATGGCCGGCGATTCTG
>JAFAKZ010000495.1 GCA_019234745.1 Burkholderiales bacterium | reverse complement strand
GACGCCACAGCCAATGCGGCGCCGAACGATGTGATCGAGGTCAAGGGCATAGGCGCCTCGCGCGCCAAGGCACTGGCCACGAAGCGCAATGCGGAAGGGGTGGAGGAAGTCATCAGCGCCGAGGACATCGGCAAGATGCCGGACAAGAACCTCGCCGACGCCATCGAGCGCCTACCGGGCGTGAACATCTCCAAGTCCTCCGCCGGCGAGGGCGGCTTTGCCGAGAACGACCATGTATCGATCCGCGGCACCAGCCCCAGTCTCACCTACACCACCATCAACGGCCACGCCGTCGCCACCGCCGACTGGTTCATCCAGAGCCAGACCAATACGGTGGGGCGTAGCGTCAGCTTCTCGCTCTTGCCATCCGAGATCGCCGACACCGTCGTGGTGCACAAGAGTGCGCAAGCCGACCTGATCGAAGGCGGTACGGCCGGTACCGTCGACATCGTCACCCGCACGCCGCTGCGCGCCAAGCAGCAATTCTCCGCCACGGGCGAGGTGCAGGACTTCTACAACCAGATGACGCGCACGCACGACGGCAATGCCAGCGGCTTCGTCAACTGGAAGAACGAGGCCAATACCTTCGGCATCTTGGCCGAGGCCTTCGACCAGAACCGCCACGACCGCCGCGACGGCCAGGAATTCCTCGGTTGGAGCACCATCGGTAAACAGAACCAGGACGGCAGCCTGGCCTACCCGGCCGAGAGCAGCATCCTGGCCGCCTACCCCAAGCTGCAGGGCGTGCTGGTGCCCAATGCCATCAACTACACCCTGTTGCGCCATGAGGAGCACAAGAAGGGCGGCATGCTCGATATCGAGGCCAAGCCATCGGACTCGTGGCGCATCGACCTGAACGGCTTCTACTCGCACCTGGAGCACCCCAGCTACGACACCAGCTTCTACGCCAACCCGTTCAGCCTCGTCACCAACGGCGTCGTGCCCACGTCGTACACCGTGGCGGACAATGTGCTTACGTCCGCCAGCTTCCCCGCCAATACGGTGGGCGGTGCGCCGGGCCAGGTCGACAAGATCTACCGCCCGAACGCTGGTTCGCAAACCTACTACGTCGACCTGAACAGCAGCTACCGACCGACGGACCACCTGGAAATCTCCGGCAAGCTCGATACCACAAGCGCCTATGGCAAGACGGATGGCGACCTGGGCTACGAGACGCAATGGACCGTGGGCGGGCTTAACTACGCCATGCACGGCCTGGGCATCGCCAGTGTGACCTGGCCGGGCTTCGATACCTCGAACTTCGCCTCGAGCAATGTGTTCGAGGACTACGCCTGGCATTCGGTGGTGAAGACCACGGACAAGGAAAACTCGGGCCAGCTGGACGCACGCTATACACTGGACGACGGCACCTGGAATGCAGTGAAGGGCGGTGTGCGCTTTGCCGAACATACGCGCCAGGTGCACTGGCCGGCGGACGACGCGAACTGCGCCGGCTCGCCTGCCGGCCTCGCGGGCGCGAGCACCGGGTGCAGCCTCAATATCAAGCCGGCGTGGACGCCCGGCACGGTCTACCCCGGCAACTTCATGAGCGGCCTCAACCCGCCGTCGGACTTCACCAACCAGCTGTACCAGATCGACCCGGGCGCCATCCAGGCCTGGGAGAACCAGTACAATCCGGCCAATCCGCAATGGGAACAGACCGCCAGCGAGTATCGCGTGCGCGAACGCACATCTGCGGCCTACCTGATGGCTGAACTGGGCGGGCTGAAATGGCGCGGCAATATCGGCATGCGCGTGGTGCGCACGGACGAACAGGTGAACTGGAACGCCGTGCAGTACGACGCCAACGGCAACCCGCTGCTCAACACAACGACGGGCCTGCCGGTTACGACACCGTCGAGCGCCACTCAGCGCTATACCGACGTGCTGCCCAGCGCCAGCTTCAAGTTCGACCTGAGCCGCGACCTGGTGGGGCGCCTGAGCGCGGCCCGCACCATGACGCGCCCGGACTACACGGCCCTGTCGCCCACCATCATCCAGGACGACCAGGCCATCGCCGGCACCCAGGGCAATCCTTACCTCAAGCCGATCCGCTCCAACAATCTCGACGCCTCGCTGGAATGGTATTTCGCCCCGCGCTCGCTGCTCTCGGTGACAGCCTTCTACATGGACATGCCCAGCTTCGTGTCCTACAAGGTGCAGTCCATCAACCTGCACAACTACAGCTACGGCACGACGGATGCCTACCAAGTCGCCCAACCGGTCAACGTGGCAGCGCACGACGAGGGCATCGAGGTAGGCTACCAGCAGCCGCTGCCGATGGGCTTCGGCTTCAACAGCAACTTCACGCTGGCCAACGGCCATGACGCCAACAACCAACCGCTCGCAGGTTCCTCGAAGTTCACCGGCAACCTCGAAGCCTATTACGAGAACAGCCGCTTCAGCGCACGTGTCGCCTACACCTACCGCTCGCACTACCTGGAAGGCGCCGTGAACGGCGTGCCCGAATACGACACGGGCACGGCCTCGCTCGACGCTTCCATCAACTACAAGCTCACCGACCATGTGACGCTGACGCTGGACGGCCTCAACCTCAACGACCCCATCCTGCGCGAGTACGGCTACTCCCGGAATATGCCTGAAGGCATCTACCGCAACGGTCGCCAGTTCTTCTTCGGCCTCCGGGCTGAAATGTGAGCGCCGTGCATATAAGCTGTGGTTTCGCCGTGAACAGGACGCGCCAATGAAGTTCTACAAGCGTATCGGAACCGCCTTCATCGCCCTAGCCGCGCTGGCCCTGCCTGCGCGCGCGACGGAGCTCAACCTGTGGGTGATGGCGACGACGGACTCCCAGCAGCACGATATGCAGGCCCTGCTCAAGCCCTACCTGGACCGCCACCCGGGCCTGCGCATCAATGTGACGGTACTCAACTGGGAAGCGGCCTGGTCGAAGATCACGGTGGCCGCCGTGGCGGGCGACGGGCCGGACATCATCGAGTTGGGCACCACCTGGGTGCCTTCGCTCGCGGCCATGGACGTACTGGAACCGGTGGGCGCCGACACGCTGCACGACGTGGGCGGCGCCACGGCCTTCTTCCCTGCGCTGTGGGGGACGACGCATCCGTACAATGACGCGCACATCTACGCCGTACCCTGGTACGGCGACGCACGTGCCGCCTTCTATCGAACCGATGTATTCAAGGCGGCCGGCGTGGACCCGGCCGAGGCCTTCCGCAACTGGGATACCTTCCGCGCCGCACTCCAGCGCATCAATGGCATGACGGTGGGTGGGCGCAAGATCGCCGCGCTCGGCTATCCGGGCAAGAACGACTGGAACGTCGTGCACAACATCATGCCATGGATCTGGAACGCGGGCGGTGACGTCACCTCGGCCGACTACCGCCATTCCGCCATCAACTCACCCGCCTCCGTTGCCGGCGTCACCTACTATGCCAACCTGGCCGCACAGGGATTGGTGCCCAAATCGGCGCTGGAACAAGATTCCGGGCAGATCGAGTCGAACTTCTGCAATGGCGACTATGCCGTCATCTTCAGCGGCCCCTGGTTGCTCAAGCCGCTCCATACGCCCAAGGCCCGCGGTGGATTCCAGGAGACGGTCGCCGCACAGAACTTCTCCATTGCCCCCTACCCGGCCGGCCCCAAGGGCGCCTACACCTTCTTCAGCGGCTCCGACCTCGCCGTGATGAAAGCCTCACGCAGCAAGGATGCGGCCTGGCGTGTAGTCGCCTATCTCACGGGGCGAGATGCGGAAATCCAGTACACCAGAATGACCTCGATGATGCCGGCGCGCGTCGACGCAGCCAATGCGCCGGAGCTGACGGCCGACCGCGACTACCGCGCCCTACTGAGTGCCGTACACAACGGCCGACACTATGTGTCCATTCCCTCCTGGGGGCCGCTCGAATCCGTCTACGTCAAGGGCCTGGGCAATGTGTTCGATATCGTGGCCGGGGTCAAAGGCGCCTACGCGCCCGCCGCCGTCAAGCACCAGCTGGACCTGACGGCGAACGAGGCCAACGACCTGATGGCGCAGCTGCAATAGCGAGACTCCCTTGACCGACATCCAGCACACCACGACGCCGCTACGCACGACGGCCCCGAGCAAGGCAAGGAAGCGTCGTTTCGACAGCTACCCTTATTTGCTCTTGATGCCAGCCGTGCTGATGATGCTGTGCGTCAACCTGCTGCCCATCCTGCAGGGCTTCTGGATGTCGCTGCTGAAACTCAACCAGTACACGCTGCATCAATATCTCGATGCTCCCTTCGTCGGGCTGGACAACTACCGCCATGTGCTGATGTCCCCCGGCAGCCCCATCCGCGCGGGCCTGGCGGGGGCGCTGCGCAATACCGTGTTGTATACCCTGGTCGTTACCATCAGCTCCATCGTCATCGGGCTGGGCGTGGCGCTCTTGCTGAATCGCGACTTCCCCGGCAAACGCCTGGCGCGCACGGCCCTGATGCTGCCCTGGGTGGTGCCGTCCTACGTCGTCGGCACGCTGTGGGGTTTCATGTGGCAGAAGGACACGGGCATCATCAACGTGGTGCTGGTCGACTGGCTGCACCTCTTGCCATCCAAACCATTCTGGCTGTTGGGGCCCGGCACCTTCTGGGCCATCGTAATCCCCACCGTATGGCGCGGCTGGCCCGTGCTGATGCTGATCTTCCTGGCTGCGCTCCAGTCCATCCCGCAGGACCTGTACGACGCGGCAGCCACCGATGGCGCCTCGAAGTTCCGCCAGTTCATCCATATCACCCTGCCCTGCCTGCTGCCCGTCATCGTGATCCAGTTCATGTTCCAGATCATCGACAACATCTACTCCTACAACATCGTGTCCATGATGTTCGGCAACGGCGCGGGCCACCCGGGAGAATGGGGCGACTTGCTGATGCCGCTGCTCACGCGGCAGTCGTTCAACTACTGGCTGTTCGGCCAGGGCTCGGCCGTATCCTTCGTCATCATGGCGCTGATGCTGATGTTCGTCGGTATGTGGATGACGGCGTTCAAGCGCAGGATGACCAGCGATGCGTAGGCGCGACCACCTCAACCACCAGTTGCTCAACGTCCTGACCTGGGCCATCGTCGTCGTGTCGCTGCTGCCCATCGCCTGGATGGTGCTGTCCTCCCTGCGCAGCTATGGCGATATCGTGGGTGGCAAGCAGCTCGATGGCGGATTCTCGCTGCGCTGGCAGAACTACGTCGATATGTGGACGCAGGTCGACTTCCTGAGCTACTTCGGCAACAGCCTTTTCATCTGCGGTGCCACCACCTTGCTGGCGACGCTGGCCAGCGCCTGCGCCGCCTACGCCCTGGCCCGCTACCGCTTCCGCGGCAGCGACGCAGCCACGTTGGGCATCACGATCACCCAGGTCGTGCCCGGCATGTTGTTCTTCCTGCCGCTCTATATGCTGTACCAGCACCTGCACCAGCAGTACGGCCTGCGCATGCTCAATACCTACCACGGCCTGATCTTCCTGTACGTGGCGCTGTTCACGCCCGCCAGCATCTGGATCATGCGCGGCTTCTTCGTCTCTATCCCGCGCGAACTGGAGGACGCCGCCATCATCGACGGCTGCTCGCGCCTGGGCGCCTTTGTGCGCATCATCCTGCCCATCAGCGCGCCGGGCATCATCGCGACGGCGACTTTTATCTTCCTCTTGGCCTGGGACGAACTGTTCTTCGCCTGGATATTGACCGATTCACCGTCGGTACAGACCGTCCCCGTCGGCATACGCCTCTTCATCGGCCAGTTCGAACACCGCTACGACCTATTGATGGCGGCGGCAACCGTGTCCACTCTACCGGTGCTGGCCGCCTTCTTCGTCACGCAGCGCTATTTCATCAAGGGCCTTGCGGCAGGTGCCGTAAAAGGCTGACAGGTAACCCATGGCCTCCGTCAGATTCCAGAACATCAGCAAGCGTTACAACGAGCACGAGTCGGTGATCGACGACGTCAGCCTGCATATCGACGACGGCGAATTCGTCGTGTTCGTCGGGCCGTCCGGCTGCGGTAAATCCACCATGCTGCGCATGATCGCGGGGCTGGAGGACATCTCCGACGGCGAGCTGCATATCGGCGACCGCCTGGCGAACGACGAGCCTGCATCGCGCCGCGGCATCGCCATGGTGTTCCAGAACTACGCGCTCTACCCGCATATGACGGTGGCCGAGAATATGGGCTTCGCGCTGCGCCTGGCGAAGACGCCCAAGCCGGAGATTACACGCAGGGTCGAGGCCGCCGCCGATACGCTGCAGATACGACCGCTCTTGGGCCGCAAGCCCAAGGAGCTGTCGGGCGGCCAGCGCCAGCGCGTCGCCATCGGCCGCGCCATCGTGCGCGACCCGCAGGTCTTCCTGTTCGACGAACCGCTGTCCAACCTCGACGCAGCCCTGCGCGGTGATATGCGCGTGGAGTTGTCGAAGCTGCACCATACCCTGGGCACCACGATGATCTACGTCACGCACGACCAGGTGGAAGCGATGACGCTGGCCGACCGCATCGTCGTGTTCAATGGCGGCAAGATCCAGGGAATAGGCACGCCGGGAGAGTTGTACGACAACCCACCCAGCCTGTTCGTGGCCAGCTTTCTCGGTGCCCCGGCCATGAACCTGTTCGACGCGCATCTGAGCAGCATCGAACCCATGCCCACATCCCGGCTCGCGTCCGGCGCCACCATCCAGGCCGCCGTCGACGCATCCAAGGCCGCCGTCGGCGACAAGGTCACGCTGGGCATCCGCCCGGAACACGTCGCCTTCGGTACAGCCGACACCCTCGGTGCCGTGCTGGCGCGCATCACCATGATCGAATACCTGGGCGACAGCGCCGTCGTGCATATGGAGCTACCGGGCGGCGGCCAGACGCTGCGCGCCAAGACGCCTGGGCGTCCGGCCGACCTGGGCTTTGGCGACACCGTACACGTCGTATTGCCACCGGAGCACTGCCTGCTGTTCGACTCGGGCGGCCAGGCCTTTCCTCGCAGACCCTAGACCATGCATATCCTCCACAACCACCTAGGCTATCTCCCCAAGGCCAGCAAAGTCGCCCTGCTTCAGGCAGAAGGCACGCCGCAGGCCGAGCACTTCGTCCTGATCGACGCCAGCACGCGCGGCGTCGTGCACGAGGGCAGGCTGGCGCCGCTCGGCAGGGTCGCAAACTGGCGCAACTGGCAATACTGGTCGCTGGACTTCAGCGCCGTCGAACGGCCCGGCCGCTACGTCCTGGCCATACCAGGTGGCGCGCTCCCAGTGCAATCGGAAGCCTTCGAGATTTCTCCCAGCCTGTACGACGGCCAACTGATCTCCAACCTGGTGCACTACTTCAAGTCGCAGCGCTGCACGGGCATCTTCGACCAGGCCGATCGGCATTGCCGCAAGCTCGGCACGGACGAACGCGTGGACGTGCACGGCGGCTGGTACGACGCCTCGGGCGATGCATCGAAATACCTGTCGCACCTGTCCTACGCCAACTTCATGAACCCGCAGCAGACGCCGCTCGTGGTGTGGCACCTGGCCGACGGGCGCGCGCGCATGCCGCAACAATCGGTCTGGCTGGACGAACGCATGGTGGACGAAGCGCTACACGGGGCGGACTTCCTGGCGCGCATGCAGGATGCCTCGGGCTGCTTCTACATGACGGTATTCGACCGCTGGAGCAAGGATATCGGGCAGCGCGAAATCTGCAGCTACGAGACCCAGCAAGGCCACAAATACGCCTCCTGGCAGGCCGGCTTTCGCCAGGGCGGCGGCATGACCATCGCGGCGCTGGCCCGCGCCAGCCGACTGCCGCGCGACGGCGAATTCCCACGCGCGCACTACCTTGCCGCCGCCGCACGGGGCTTCGCGCACCTCGCCCGCCACAATGCCGATTACCTAGGCGACGGCGCGGAAAACATCATCGACGACTACTGCGCGCTACTGGCAGCGACGGAACTCTACGCCGCGACCGACGACGCCCAGTACGCCACGGCGGCGGAACAACGCGCGCGTGCCCTGCTCGCCAAGCAGGACAAAGCCGGCTGGTTCTGGGCCGACGCAGCGCGCACGCGCAGCTTCTTTCACGCAGCCGACGCAGGCCTGCCGTATATTGCGCTGATGCGCTACGCCGAAGTGGCCGGTTCGACCGAGCTGACGATCACGGCGGAAGCGGCCGTGCAAGCCGCACTGGACTTCGACCTGATCAACGCGCGACTGGAACTGGGCAACCCCTTCGGCTACCCGCGGCAGCACGTCGAGATGCCAGGCCGGGCCGGTGCGCTGCGTTTCTTCATCCCGCACGACAACGAGTCGGGATACTGGTGGCAGGGCGAGAACGCCCGGCTAGCTTCGCTCGCCGCCGCCGCCTTCATGGCGGCCGGCCGCAGCCCGGCCGCACGTGCCGCGAACCTGCGCCGGTTCGCACACGGTACACTGGATTGGCTGTTTGGCCGCAACCCGTTTGACGCCTGCATGATGCAGGGCCAGGGACATCACAATCCGCAGTACGAGAAGGGATATTTCAATGCGCCCGGCGGCGTATGCAACGGCATCACGGCAGGCCTCGACGACGAGGACGATATCGATTTCCGCACGCCGGCAGACACCGTGCCGGCCCATTCCTGGCGCTGGTCGGAGCAGTGGCTACCCCACGCGGCCTGGCTGTACCTGGCACTGGCCCATGCCATGGCCAGCTAGCCTGGATGGGCAGATAGGCTAGCCTGTGGCCAGCGATACGCTCCTCAATTTCTTCCAGGGACGCAAGTTCTGGATCACGACGCTCGCCGTACTGGTGCTGCCCGTCACTACCTGCATCGTCGGCGGCTGGGTGTACTACCTCGAACGCAGCCAGTCCTATCAACGCCAGACCTCGCTCGACATGGTCTGGCAGGAGCAGACCATCCTAGGCACGCTGGTGGCCGACCAGCATACGCTCACCAACTGGTCCTACGACCTGGGCCACGGCGCCGCGACGGCCAATAGCGACTTCGTCGCCCGCGTAAGCGGACTGATGAAGGACGAGCAGGCCATCGTCGGCGTAGATGTGTTCGATGCGGACGACAAGCTGTCGACATCCATCCCAAAGCTAGAACTGCGCACGCACCGCCAGCCGGCCGTGGACGACCCGACCATCGCGGCGGCCCGTGCCCGTTCGCGCGATGGCGGCCGGCTCGTGTTCAGTAGCGTGGTAGCCGCAGAATCACCCGTCTGGGCCATGGTCCTGCCCACGGATGTCTCGGCCCGGCACGGCGGCACCATCGTCGCCTACTATGACCTGAACCGCTTCATGGAACAGACGGTGCCCTGGTGGTTCATCCAGCGCTACGACCTCGGCCTGATGGAAGCGGACGGGCATCTGGTGGTGCTGCATGACGGCAGCCTGCCCAGCGACATCGACCGGGCACAGACAATCTCCTTCGGTCCGCCCGGCAGCGGCCTCATGCTGAAGGTGTCGCGCCACGACCGCGACAGCTGGTGGGCGGTCATCGGCGCCCTGGCGCTGGTCATCGTGCTGCTGGGTGTACTCGTCGTCTACCTCCTGCGCGTGCTGCAACGCTGGCTGCAACAGCGCATCGACGCGCAGCGCGCACTATCGGACGAACTGCGCTTTCGCGAGGCGATGGAGAACTCGACCGCCACCGGCCTCGTCGCCTTCGACCTGCAAGGCCGCATCATCTACGTCAACCCCGCCTTCTGCCGCCTGGTAGGCCTGTCCGCGCAGCAGCTCGTCGGTCTTGAGGCGCCCTTCCC
>JAFAKZ010000092.1 GCA_019234745.1 Burkholderiales bacterium | reverse complement strand
TTGTTCAGCTATTACCGCGAGCGCGGCTTCAAGCCGGGCGACTTCCCCGTGGCGGAGTACATCGGCGCGCGCACTGTCACGCTGCCGCTGTTCCCGGCCATGCGCGATGACGACGTCACCCGCGTTTGCGATACCATGCACGACGTTATCCAATCGCTCGCACTTTAAGCGCAAAGAACCTGCTCATGACTTACCCCGTCGTCTCGGTCGTCATCCCCGTCTACAACGAGGAAGAAGGCCTCGCCGCCCTGTTCGCGCGCCTCTACCCGGCGCTCGATGCCTTGGGCACGCCCTACGAGGTCATCTTCGTCAATGACGGCAGCCGCGACCGTTCCCCGCAAATCCTGGCCGACCAGTTCCATGCTCGGCCCGACGTGACGCGCGTCGTACTGTTCGACGGCAACTTCGGCCAGCACCGCGCCATCATGGCTGGCTTCGAGCATGCACGCGGACAGCGCATCATCACGCTGGATGCCGACCTGCAGAACCCGCCGGAAGACATCAAGGTGCTGCTGGACAAGATGGACGAGGGCTACGACTACGTCGGCTCGATCCGCCGCCAGCGCAACGACAGCCTGTGGCGCCACGTCGCCTCGCGCATGATGAATAACCTGCGCGAACGCATCACCCGTATCAAGATGACGGACCAGGGTTGCATGTTTCGCGCCTACAGCCGCCGCATCATCGACACCATCAACCAGTGCCAGGAGATGCATACCTTCATCCCGGCCCTGGCCTACCAGTTTGCGCAGAACCCGACGGAAGTGGTGGTGGGCCATGAAGAGCGCTTTGCCGGCGAGTCGAAATATTCGCTGTACAGCCTGATTCGCCTGAACTTCGACCTGATGACGGGCTTCTCCATTGTGCCCCTGCAGTTCTTCTCGATGCTGGGCATGGCGATCTCCCTGCTGTCGGGCATCCTGGTGATCTACCTGGCCGCGCGCCGGCTGATCATCGGGCCGGAAGAAGGCGGTCTGTTCACGCTCTTCGGCATCGCCTTCTTCCTGATCGGCATTGCGCTCTTTGGCATCGGCATGCTGGGCGAATACACGGGCCGCATCTACCAGGAAGTGCGCCGCCGGCCGCGCTATATGATCGCCGCCGTGCTGGAAGAGCGGGACGAGACATGAGCCGCGCCGTCGTCTTCGCCTACCATAACGTCGGCGTACGCTGCCTCGCGACCCTGCTGGCGCGCGGCGTGGATGTGCCGCTAGTCGTCACGCATACCGATAATCCTAACGAGGAAATCTGGTTCGCCAGCGTGGCGGAACTGGCGCGCGAGCACGGCATCCGTGTGATCACGCCGGCCGACCCGAACACGCCCGAAGTGCTGGCGGAAGTCGAAGCGGCAGAGCCCGACTTCCTGTTCTCGTTCTACTACCGCAATATGCTGAAGGCGCCGCTCTTGGCCGCGCCCCGGCACGGCGCCTTCAATATGCATGGCTCCATGCTGCCGCAATACCGTGGCCGCGTGCCGGTGAACTGGGCGGTATTGCGCGGCGAGACGGAAACGGGCGCCACGCTGCACGTGATGAACGAGAAGCCCGACAACGGCGCCATCGTCGACCAGCAGATGGTGCCCATCCTGCCCGACGACACGGCGCACGATGTATTTGGCAAGGTAACAGTGGCAGCCGAGATCGTGCTGTGGCGCTGCCTGCCCGACTTGCTCGCCGGCACGGCCGTGCTCAAGCCGCAGGACCTGAGCCAGGGAGGCTACTTCGGTGGCCGCAAGCCGGAAGACGGACGTATCGACTGGACGCAGGATGCGACTACGCTGCACAACTTCGTGCGCGCGCTCGCCCGCCCCTATCCTGGCGCGTTCGCTGATTTGCCGGCCGGCCGCCTGATCATCTGGCGCACACGCCGCCTGCCCGCCAGCATTGCAGATGGCAGCGCACGCCTTTTCGTGCAAGACGATCACGTTCGATTGCACTGTTCCGACGGTAGCCAGCTACAATTGCTGGATGCGACGCTCGACGGCGTCCAGTTCGACGCGGCCCACTTTGCGGCTACAATCGGCGCCAACGTATTACCACTCATTTCGAATTGACCGCCGCTGCGCAAGCAGCGGAAGGAAACTCCCATGAAAAAGATCCTGATCCTCGGCGTCAACGGCTTCATCGGCCACCATCTGACCAAGCGCATCATCGAAACGACCGATTGGCAGGTGTACGGCATGGACATGAACACCGATCGCGTGAGCGAATGGCTGGATCATCCGCGCTTTCATTTCTTCGAGGGCGACATCACCATCAACAAGGAGTGGATCGAGTACCACGTGCGCAAGTGCGACGTGATCCTCCCCCTCGTTGCGATCGCTACGCCGGCCACCTATGTGAAGGACCCGCTGCGCGTGTTCGAGCTGGACTTCGAAGCCAACCTGCCCATCGTGCGCCAGTGCGTGAAGCACAAGAAGCGCATCCTGTTCCCATCCACCAGCGAAGTGTACGGCATGTGCCGCGACGGCGAGTTCGACCCGGAAGCGTCCGACCTGGTCTACGGCCCGATCAACAAGCCGCGCTGGATCTACGCCTGCTCCAAGCAGCTGATGGACCGCGTCATCCACGCCTATGGCATGAGCGAGGGGCTCGACTACACCCTGTTCCGCCCGTTCAACTGGATCGGCGCTGGGCTCGACAGCATCCACACGCCGAAGGAAGGGTCCAGCCGTGTGATCACGCAGTTCCTGGGCCATATCGTGCGCGGCGAGCCGATCAAGCTGGTCGACGGCGGCATGCAGAAGCGCGCCTTCACCTATGTGGATGACGGCATCGCAGCGCTGATGCGCATCATCGAGAACCCTGAAGGCCGCGCCACCCGCCAGATCTATAACATCGGCAACCCAGCCAACAACTACTCGATCCGCGAACTGGCCGAGATGATGCTGGCGCTCGCCGCCCAGTACCCCGAATACCGCGACAATGCGGCCAAGGTGGAGCTGGTGGTGACGACGTCCGACGCCTACTACGGCAACGGCTACCAGGACGTGCAGAACCGCGTGCCGAAGATCGAGAACACCAAGGCCGACCTGAACTGGGCACCGGGCGTAACCATGCAGGACGCCCTGCGCCATATCTTCGACGCCTATCGCAACCACGTGGCGGATGCGCGCGATCTGGTGAACTGATCGCCGCTTAGTAGACTGCTACACCAATCATTCCCGCTCAGGCGGGAATGATTGTTTATACGGACGGGAAATAGCCATGCCGAAACTGGCGCTGAAAATCGACGTCGACACCTACCGTGGCACCCGCGAAGGCGTACCGCCGCTGGTCGAGCTGCTGAAGCGCCACGGCGCCGGCGCGACCTTTCTGTTCAGCCTCGGCCCCGACCACACGGGCCGCGCCATCAAGCGCGTATTCCGCCCCGGCTTCCTCAGCAAGGTATCGCGTACGTCGGTGGTCGAGCATTACGGCATCAAGACGCTCTTATATGGCACGCTGCTGCCGGGCCCCGACATCGGCCGCAAGTGTGCACCGTTGATGCGCCAGGTGCGTGACGCAGGTTTCGAGGTAGGTGTGCACACCTGGGACCATATCCGCTGGCAGGACAATGTCGTCGAGCGCGACGAGCAATGGACGCTGGCCGAGATGTCCAAGGCGGTAGAACGGTTCAAGGAAGTGTTCGGCGCTCCACCGCACACCCATGGCGCTGCCGGCTGGCAGATGAACGATGCAGCCTACCGCCTGCAGGCGAACCTGGGCTTCCAATACGCGTCGGACGGCCGCGGCGGTGCACCGTTCCAACCCGTCGATGCCAGCGGCAACGATATGGGCGTGCCGCAGATTCCCACTACGCTACCAACGCTGGATGAACTGATCGGCCTGGATGGCTGGCACGCCGGCAATGTGCACGAGTACTTGTTAGGGCTGACGGCCACGCCGCCCGAGTACGGTCACGTGTACACGCTGCACTCGGAGCTGGAAGGCATGAAGATGCTGGATACTTTCGACCGGCTGTTGGCGGGTTGGAAGCAGCAGGGATATGAATTGGTAGCCTGTGAGGCACTGTATGCACAGCTTGATCGCGGCAAATTGCCGCGTCGCCGGCCGAAGATGGGTGAAATACCTGGCCGCAGCGGCCTAGTGGCAGTCTAGCCACCTCCAGAAGCGCCGGGTGAGGCCACCCGAGCGCTCAACAACGGCCTATCAGCGCGCCGTCACGGCTGGCATCGCGGCCACACGGCTCACGTCGCCGCTCGGGGCAGAAATATAGTAACGCCCCACGAAATCCGCGTATTCGCGAGCCAGCTTGAGGCCCGCATGCGGACGGTGGATGGACGGTGCGGACTCGGCGCTCTTCAGGCGGCTGTACACGCGCTCGATCGCCTCCAGTTGGCCTTCTACGTCTGCAGCGGGTTGGCGCTGGACATAGTCGACGCAGGCATCCAAGGCCTCACGCACGTCATCCAGCACATAGCTGGACTCCTGCAGGTCCCGCCAGTCCACATGACTCACGTTCAGCAAGATACGGCCCAGATAGGGGCGCATCGTTGCATAGGTATAAACAAACTCTTCATCGTGGCGGGCTTGGTTCTGCATCGTATTCTCCTGCATTCGGTTTGCACCATATGGTGCGTGACAGGACGAAGCATAGGCGTGGGCTGAGGTCAGTATTGTTAAATGGTGGCTAAACAAATCCTAAAGAAACCCTAATGGTAAAAGGTCACAGACGAGCGGCCGCCCGGCACCCGGAATGCGAGGAAATTTCCC
>JAFAKZ010000427.1 GCA_019234745.1 Burkholderiales bacterium | reverse complement strand
AGGTCGATTGCGATGACGATGACGGGGCCGCAGAAGCGCTTCTTCAAGCTGGAGGCGAAGTACCCAGCTTTCGTGGGTGGCTTTGGCACGGGCAAGACGGAAACCTTGGCCAATTGCGCGGTGCGCGATGCGCTGGCGTCGAGTGCGGCCTTGATCGCGCTGTATGAGCCGACCTATGACCTGGTGCGGTTGATTCTGGCGCCGCGCATCGAGGAGAAGCTGTCGGCGCTGGGCATACGCTATCGCTACAACAAGTCCGACAGCGCGATCTATACCTCGTCGCCGCAGTGCGGGGATTTTGTGCTGCGGACCTTGGAGCAGCCGGCGCGCATCGTGGGTTATGAGTCCTACCGGGCGCATGTGGACGAGCTGGATACGCTGAAGCCGGATCATGCGGAGGCGGCGTGGAACAAGATCATTGCGCGTAACCGGCAGAAGCCGGCGGGCGCGGTGAAGCCGTCGAATCGGGTGAGCGTGTATACGACGCCGGAAGGGTTCCGCTTTGTGTACCGGCGCTGGAAGCAATCGCCCAAGCCGGGCTACGAGATGGTGCAGGCGGCGACCTGGTCGAATCCTTTCCTGCCGGACGACTATATCGATGGGCTGCGGGCGAGTTACCCGCCGCAGTTGATCGAGGCCTACATCGAGGGTGCCTTCGTCAATCTGGCGAGCGGGGCGGTGTACCCGGCGTTTTCGCGCGTGCTGAACCATGCGGCGGTGGTGCCGCAGCCGCGCGAGCCTTTGCATGTGGGCATGGACTTCAATGTGTCGAACATGGCGGCGGTGGTGTTCGTGGTGCGGGACGACAGGCCCTATGCGGTGGCGGAGTTGACGGGTGTGCGCGATACGCCTGCGATGGCAGCTTTGCTGCGCGAGCGCTATCGCGTGGCGGGATTCGAGCATCCGATTACCGTGTATCCGGATGCGTCGGGTTCGTCTCGTAGATCGGTGAACGCTGCCGTGTCGGACTTGGTGCTGTTGGAGCGTGCGGGTTTCCTGGTGCGGGCGCCGGCCAGCAATCCGCCGGTACGGGATAGGGTGAATGCGGTGAATGCCTTGATCTTGAATGATCGCGGTGAGCGGCGCTGGGCGGTGAATGTGGATGCCTGCCCGCGCTTGACGGAAGCCTTGGAGCAGCAGGTGTTCGATGCGCATGGGGCACCGGACAAGGCGGGTGGGTTTGACCATGTGACGGATGCGGCGGGGTACTTCTTGTGTGGGCGGTGGCCGATTCGGCGGAGCACGAATACATCGGGTCTGGCCTGGCAAATCGGGCGATAGAAGAGATGAGGACGGAATGACATGGATTTTCAATCGTTGAAGGATGGGTATCCGCGTGATCCGGATTATCCGGCGCGGGTGTTTGAGCTGGCGGCCTTGCAGCGGGTGCTGGATGGGACCATGTATGCGCTTTTGCCGCATCCCTTCCACGAGGAGCGCAATGGGGCGGGGGAGTATGTGCCCTTGGCGCGGCGGCGGCCTTCGGCGCGGTCGCGGATTTGCCGGACGGTGGTGGACGATGCCGTGTCGCTCTTGTTCAGCGAGGGGCATTTCCCGGCTATCGATTGTGCCGACGCTGTGACGCGCGAGGCGCTGGAGACTGTCGTGCGCGAGGCGCGGCTCAATGAGGTGATGATGGCGGCCGCGGCGGCCGGCGCCGTGGGTTCGGTGGCGATCTGGCTGCGGGTGCTGAAGGGGCGTGTGTTCTGCAGCGTGTTGCCGACCTTGTACCTGACGCCGCAGTGGCTGGCGGATGCACCGGATGTGCTGGCGAGCGTGACGGAGCGCTACAAGGTGAAGGGTGCGGCGCTGCGGGCGATGGGCTATGCGATCGATGCCGATGATGATGGGCGCGACTTTTG
The DNA here is from genome assembly GCA_019234745.1 of Burkholderiales bacterium. Lineage (GTDB taxonomy): Bacteria > Pseudomonadota > Gammaproteobacteria > Burkholderiales > Chitinimonadaceae > JAFAKZ01. The sequence continues at coordinate 3,236 of JAFAKZ010000427.1, read as the reverse complement.
GTTTCAGCGCGTGTGGGATGCGCGGGCGGAGCGGTGGTTTGCGCCTTGGCCCGTCGATGATGCCAAGGCAGGGCCGGTGGAGGATGCGGCGCGTACGGTGGCCCATGGGCTGGGCTTCGTGCCCATCGTATGGATACGCAATCTGCCGGGCGGCAATGGCGTCGACGGCGAGCCGACCATGCCGGTCGAGGCGATCGATTGCCAGATCGAGATCGACTACCAGCTGTCGCAGGCGGGGCGTGGGCTGCGCTATAGCAGCGACCCGACGCTGCTGATCAAGGAGCCGGCGTTTGGCGATGGCCCGGTGGTGAAGGGAGCGGCGAACGCGCTGGTGGTGAGCGCGGAGGGTGACGCGAAGCTGTTGGAGATCAACGGTACTGCGGTGTCGGCCGTGCTGGACTATGTGCGGACCTTGCGCGAGCTGGCCTTGGAAGGTGCGCATGGCAACCGGGCGCATGCGGATCGCATCTCGGCAGCTCAGAGCGGGCGGGCGATGGAGCTGATGAACCAGGCACTGATCTGGCTGGCCGACCGCTTGCGTATCAGCTACGGCGAGGGGGCTTATCTGACGCTGCTGAATATGATTGTGGCGGCGGCGCAGCGTTGTGCCTTGGTCGACCGCAAGGGGCGTGCCTTGCCGCGCATGGATGCCGATGCGGCCTTGGGGCTGCGCTGGCCGGCCTGGTATGCGCCGACTTGTGCGGATGAGTTGAGCGAAGCGCAGGCCTTGTCGACTTTGCATGGGGCGGGCTTGCTGTCGCGTTCGGCTGCGGTGGCGGTGTTGGCGCCGGCCTATGGGGTGGGCGATGTCGAGTTGGAGTTGGCCAGATTGGTCGACGAGTAGCGTCATTGCTGATTTTGGACGGAACGGCTCACCAGTTGGTGGGCCATTTTTTTGGGAGTAGAGGATGTCGCAACAAGCTGAAACCCAGACGTTTCCGCTGGAATATGTGCGTGAGCTGGAGACCAAGCTGAAAGCAGCCGAGGAGAGTGCTGCGCAGGCGGCACAGGCTGCAGAGGCAAGGGTCAAGGAAGGCGAGGCGGCACTCGAGCGCCGCCTGGTGCAGGCGGAGCTGAAGGCGCATGCCATCAAGGCGGGGCTGGTGGATCTGGACGCGCTGGTAATGGCAGACCTGAGTGCCGTGAAGCTGAAGGTGGAGGGCGGGCTGGAGGGCGTGGAGGGCGTGTTCGAGCGCCTGCGCGAGGCGAAGCCTTATCTGTTTGGCCAGGCCAGTACCAGCAGCACGCAGGCGGCGCCGGCGCCGAACGCGGCCGTTGTGCGCAATGCGAAGGATATGAACGCGCAGGAGTATGGGGCGGCGCTGGCGAAGTTGGTGAAGGGGTGATAGGTGTGGGAGCAATGTTTGCGCTGAGCGGGGCCATGTGTTCAACTTACCTGTTTACCTAACCCGCCAATATTTGCTCCTAAACCATGTCAAATCCTTACCATGCCACGACGATTGAAATTGGGGATAACGGTGGCCAACGTCCGACCTGGCGTTCGATCCTGATCGGCGCCGCTGTTTTCATTGCGACGACTACTGTGCTCGGCGTGGTGCATTACCGGATTGCCGCCATAATACTTTCTCAGCAGGGTTACCAGGCTGGTCAGCTTTATGCGCTTCTGTTCGACAAGGGATGGAGCCAGGCTTGGTCGGTTGCCAATGCCATTGTGGCATTCACGGTGAGTGGCGTAGCTGCGGCGTCGCTTGCGGCGGAGAGGCGTGTACAAGCTGCACTTTGGTCGGCGTTGGTCTACATGGCTTACTTTCTGGTGTGCATGATTGGTAACGATGCACCAGTACCGACTTGGCTGATGGTACTGGACGGATTAGTCCTGCCGCTTCCTATGGGGATACTAGGGGCGTACCTCTATACCAGGAGGCACGACACTAACAGCACAACCTGATAGCAGATGCAATTGTGCTGAACTGATATTCCCGTCGCAGTTCCCAAGCCCGATGTTGCGACATCGGGCTTTCATTTTGTGATGCGGCGCCCAGATGGGCGCCGTTTGTTTTTTCTGCCCTGCCTTTGCGGGGCAATGTCCACCCTTAGGGAGACGCACTACCTATGTCGATTCAGAATTTTCCGGCTGCGCTGCAGCCCATCATCCAACAGGGTTTCCTGGAGCGCGAGTTCGAGGACTCGCTGAAGTCCAAGCTGGTATACCGCCGCGTGGCGGACCGGGAGGTGTTTCCGAACCGCATCGGTGAAACGCTGACCAAGACGCGCCCTGGTCTGAAGGCGGCGGTGACGACGCCGAACAATCCGGCCGGCAACACCAATCTGGACAACGGTATGACGCCGTCGACCTGGACGGTGGAGCAGTTCACGCTGAACGTGAACCAGTACAGCGATACGATCGACCTGAACATCATCAACGAAGGCGTGGGCATCGCCAGCCAGTTCGTGCAGAACGCGCGGGTGAACGCCTTCCAGGCGGCGCAGTCGGTGGATCGGCTGGCGCGCAACGCGCTGTTCAATGCCTACCTGGGCGGCAATACGCGGGTGCGTACGACCTTGGGTGCACCGGCCGCCAGCGTGGCGGTGGATGATGTGCGCGGCTTCCTGTTCGCGCCACAGAATGGCGTGATGCAGGCGGTGAGCGCGGGCAATACGGCGACGGTATTGATCGCGGGCGACAGCTATACGCTGGTCGGTGTGACGCCCGATGCGACGAATGTGTCGACGGCCCCCGGTGGCATCTCGGGCGTGCTGACCTTCTCCGGCAATGTGACGGTCGCCGACGGTACGGCGGGCAACGCGGTGGTGCATTACAACGCGCCGACCATCCTGCGCGCCAATAGCCGTAGCACGACGGCCGGCCTGGTGACGGGCGATATCCTGACCATGGGCCTGTTGCTGGATGCGCAGGCGCAGCTGCGCAACAACGCGCCCATCCTGGCCGATGAGCGCATGGTCTGCTACCTGGACAACAAATCCATGCGCCAGCTGTTCGCGGACCAGGATTTCAAGCTGCTGTACCAGGGCCAGTATGGTTCCGACACCTATCGCAACGGTACGGTGTTCAGCCTCTTGGGCATCGAGTTCGTGCCAACCACGGAAGCCTTCGTGCAGCCCATGGGCGGCATCAATGTGCGCCGCCCCATCTTGTGCATTCCCGGTGCCTTGGTGGAAGCGGACTTCCAGAACACGGGCAAGCTGTTCGAGAACGAGTCGCAGATCGTGACGGTGAGCGAGGGCATTGCGCAGGTGACGCGCCCGCCGCTGGA
>JAFAKZ010000245.1 GCA_019234745.1 Burkholderiales bacterium | reverse complement strand
ATGTCCCTGCACCTGACCGTGGACGTCGTCGACCAAGGTTGGGAATGGCGTCCACTGCGTGCGAGCTTCAGGAATGTTCGTATACCGCTGTGCTTGCTACCCAAATCCCGTGCCGGCAAACGTATCGAGGACGGGAAGTACGTCTTTCTGGTCGAGTTCTCCGTGCCGGTTATTGGAAAAGTGCTGAGCTATAGCGGCGCATTGGAAGCGGAATGTTCGTCCTGAGAACAGGCGTTCATGTGGACAAGAGGAACGTAGGACCGTGTGGATCAATGCCATCCTGGAATACTGGTTGAGCTCACCCTGGCCAATCGCCATCGTGATTGCTACCGCTGTTCACCTGACGATCTATCTCGTCGGCGCAGGTACGGGCACCCTGCTTACGACCAAGCTATGGCCGCGCTTCAATATTGGTCGCACATTGGACCCGACGCCGCCCAGGGCAGGTCAATTGCGCGAGGAGTTTCGCGCGGGCCTGGTGACCTGCCTGATCTTCGGTATCGTTACCTTGCTGTACCGTCCGCTGTGCCACGGTGTGTGGCCAGGTTCTTGGGGACAAGGGCTATTTCAACTGCTGGCGTTTTCGGTGTTTAACAACCTGTACACCTACAGCACCCATCGGCTCCTGCATTCCCGCGCGCTGATTCGCTATCATCGGGTGCACCACCGATCGGTACGCCTTACGCCTTGGTCGGGCTACAGCGTACACCCCGTCGAAGCGCTCATCATCGGAGCTACGCTACCGGTCTTCATGCTATTCGTACCTATCGGCATTGGCGCCGCGTTCTTCTTGCACGACCTCGGAATGCTCTATACGACTTGCATACACTGCAACTACGAACTCATGCCGTCTTGGCCGGCACGGCACTGGCTCAAGCGCCTGATCGATGATCCCGCTTTCCATCGTGTTCATCATACGCAAGGCAATGTGAACTATGGCTTTCCCTCGCGCGTCCTGGACCGAGTGTTCAGGACAAACAAGGAATAACGCCGGATCGCATGTCGCGGGGCTTCAAAGCGGAAGTGTTATCATCGCAGCCCCTTTCCCCGCAATGGCAGATATGCCGAGCTTGGGAAAGCGGCGGGTGAATCGGGTAGGCGGCCGAATTCAGGCCGGCTCCTAGTCAACTCGCTTGGTTGTTCCCATGATTATTCTCAAGAATGTGGTGTTGCGTCGCGGTAGCAAGGTCTTGCTGGGCGACGCTTCCGTTACTTTGACGCCGGGCGAGAAGGTTGGCCTGGTCGGCCGCAATGGCGCGGGCAAGTCGTCCCTGTTTGCCATGCTCAACGGCTCCCTGCACGAGGACGGCGGCGAGTTCTCCATTCCCTCGCAATGGCGTATGGCGCAGGTTGCGCAGGACATGCCGGAGACGGAGCAGAGCGCTACGGACTTCGTCGTAGCGGGCGACACGGCGTTGGTGGAAGCACAGAAGGAAGTCGAGGCGGCCGAGGCCAGCGACGATGGCATGCGCATGGCGCACGCCTATATGGCGCTGAACGATGTGGGTGCGCACGATGCGCCGGCTCGCGCCCAGGCGCTGATCCTGGGGCTGGGCTTTACCGTGGCCGAGCTGGATCAGCCCGTCAACAGCTTCTCGGGTGGCTGGCGCATGCGTTTGCAACTGGCGCGTGCGCTGATGTGCCCGTCCGACTTGCTGCTGCTCGACGAACCGACCAACCACTTGGACCTGGATGCCCTGGTCTGGCTGGAAGCCTGGCTCAAGCAGTATGCGGGCACCATGGTGGTGATCAGCCACGATCGCGAGTTCCTCGATGCCGTCACGAACGTCACGTTGCACATCGATAACGGGCGCTTGATCCGCTACGGCGGCAACTACAGCAAGTTCGAGGACATGCGCGCCGAGCAGATGCTGCTGCAGCAGGCGGCGCTGGCGCGCCAGGCCGACAAGATCGCCCACCTGCAGAAATTCATCGACCGCTTCAAGGCCAAGGCCAGCAAGGCCAAGCAGGCGCAGAGCCGCGTCAAGGCGCTGGAGCGGATGGAGAAGATCGCGCCGGTGCTGGCCGATGCCGAATTCCAGTTCGAATTCAAGGAGCCGGCCAGCCTGCCCAACCCGATGCTGACGCTCTCCGCCGCAGCCATGGGCTACCCACCGGCCGAAGATGCCGCAGTCGCGACGCCCACGACCATCATCCAGAACGTGAACCGCTCCGTACTGGCCGGCCAACGCATCGGCATCCTGGGTGCAAACGGCCAGGGTAAGTCGACGCTGGTGAAGACCATCGCCGGCGCGCTACAGGCGATCACGGGCGAGATCATCCAGGGCAAGGGCCTGAATATCGGCTACTTTTCGCAGCAGGAGTTGGACGTACTGCGGCCCGAGGACAATCCGCTGGAGCACATGATACGGCTCGTGCGCGACACGCCCGTTGCCATGCGCCCCAGCTACAACGATTGTCGTGAGCAGGGCCTGCGCAATTTCCTGGGGACCTTCAATTTCAGCGGCGACATGGTCAAGCAGGCCGTGGGCAGCATGAGCGGCGGCGAGAAGGCGCGCCTGGTGCTGTGCATGATCGTGTGGCAACGGCCCAATCTGCTGCTATTGGATGAGCCGACCAACCACCTCGATCTGTCCACGCGCGAGGCGCTCAGCGTGGCGCTGAACGAATTCGAAGGCTCGGTGATGTTGGTCAGCCATGACCGTGCCCTGCTGCGCTCCGTGTGCGACGAGTTTTGGATGGTGTCGCGTGGTGGCGTGAAGGACTTTGATGGTGACCTGGACGACTACCAAGTCTACCTACTGGAAGAGGCCAAGCGCCGGCGCGAGGCGGCCAAGGGCTGACCACTGCAGCGTCGTCGCCAAAGTCTATCGTTGCGCCAAAGGTGCGTCATCTCGCGGCGCGGAAAAGCAAACGGCCCGGCATCGCTGCTGGGCCGTTTGCCCTGTGGCGGCACGCTGGCGGATATACCGACCAGTACCTACGCTACTGACTCAGTGTAAACCCCTGGCAGGTGCCGTCGCCGTTGTTGACATAGATGACATTGCCGCTTGACCAGTACGCGCTCGATGCATCGGCGGCCGGCGTGGGGCTGACGATCCATTGTGGCGTGAAGGTATAGTGCTTCCCGGACAGCACGACAGCCGCCGAGCCGTCGGGTAGGACCGTGATGCTTGCCGATGGGTCGAGCGACTGCAGTACCGACTGCACGGCACCCGGGTTGGCAAAGCTTGGGTACAGATTCTGGCTGACGCCACTGCCATCCGTATAAGTAAGCACTTGTCCGTTCTGTGCGAAGACAAGCCCTGCCTTGCCGGATGTCGTTCCCGTTGTCCAGCTAGGCCGCACTGCATAGGTGACACCATTGGCTGTCACAAGCATGGTGCCGTTGCGTTGCTGGACGATGCTTGTCCCGCTGCCGAGCAAGGCGTCGACGCTGCTGGTGAAGCCTGGCAGGTTGGCGACGCTTGGCGAGACCTCGACCACCAGGTCTGGGGCAACCTTGACGTTGATGTCGCCGTTGGCCAAGCCACTCTCCGACGGCGCAGTCGGGTCGAGCGATATGCCGACGGGGCGGGCAACGATGGCGCCTGTTGCGCTGTTCATGTGCAGATTACCCTGGGCGTCCACCCCTCCATCCTGAAGGCCGAACCCGACCAGCGTGCTGGCAGCACCGGTCAGTGCGCTATCGAGCGTTGCGCCGCCAAGGTGTGGTGACGTGCCTGTGATCACAACTGGGGGCGGTAGCTCGGTGAAGCCGCCGGGTGCGGCGCCAGGCGCAAACGGTTGACCAATCCCGCTTTCGCTTACGGAAGAGCTGACAACCATGCCGGCGCTATTGAATACGAGCTTGTCTCCTGGGTAGACGGTCAACGGTGCGGTTGTGCCGTTACCAGCGGGGTAGGTGAGGGTGGCGCTGCCACTCTGGACGACGACCGTGGTACTGCCATCTGTGCCCACATTCTCGCTCGCCGAGAAGCCGCCTGGGTTGGACTGGAACGGCGTGATCACGTGGCTGCCGTCGACCGCAAAGGTAAGCATGCCGCCCGCCGACGAAAAGACAGCGCTGCCGGCAGTGAGGCTCGGCACTTCCATATTGCTCCCGTTCTGCAGCGTGCCGACAAAGCCCAGGGTGCTACCGGTAGCTTGCGGCGTGATGGTCAGCGTCGGGTTGACGCCAACAACCAGCGTTACGGGACCCGTGTTTGGCAGGTTGATCGTGCTGCCGCTAATGCTCGTGCTGTTGTTGACGTAGAGCGTGCTATTGCCGCCCAGCGTGACATTACCTTGCCCGGTCAGGGAGCCGATACTGTTGCTCGGTATCGTGAACGTGCCAGTCGTCTGACTCGGCGCGACGGCCACGGCGGGTGTCACGCTATTGGACGCGGCGGACGCGGCCCCGGTACCAATGGCGTTGGTGGCCGTGACTGTGAAGGTATAGCTGGTGCCGTTGGTCAAGCCAGCGACCGTAATTGGGCTAGCTGCGCCGCTGGCCGTTGCTCCGCCGGGGCTCGCGGTCACCGTGTAGCTGGTGATTGCCGATCCGCCGTTGAATGCGGGAGCCGAAAATGCGACCGACGCGCTCACATTGCCGGCCGTGGCTGTGCCAATTGTCGGGGCGCCGGGCACGACGGCATTCACCGTAAACGATCGGGATACCGTGGGCGCGGCCAGGAAGGACGTGTTGCCCGCTTGATTGGCATTGATGGTGCAGGTGCCAGCCGCGACGAAGGTTAGTGCGCCGCCGCCTGTGATAGTGCAAACGCCCGTGGTTGCGGAGCTGAATGCCACTGACAGGCCCGACGTGGCAGTCGCCGTGAGCGTAGGCGTGGTGCCGAAGTTCTGTGCTCCAGGCGCGGCGAACGTGATCGTTTGGGCGGCAGCAGGCGTCACCGAATTGGAGGCGGCAGATGCCGAGCCGGTACCGGCGGAATTCGTTGCCGTGACAGTAAACGTATAGGCCGTGCCGTTGACGAGGCCGGTTACCGCGATCGGGCTGGCTGCGCCCGAGCCTGTTGCACCGCCTGGGTTGGCGGTAACCGTGTAGCCCGTGATCGCGGCGCCACCGGTGAACGCGGGTGCGATGAAACTGACGGTGGCCTGCGTATCGCCCGGGGTGGCCGTGCCAATGGTCGGCACACCGGGAACGACCGCGTTCACGGCAAATGAACGGGAGACGGTGGGCGCAGCCAGGAAGGCCGTGTTACCTGCTTGGTCCGCATTGATCGTGCATGTGCCGGCCATGACGAAAGTCAGCGTACCGCCGCTGATGGTGCACACGCCGGTCGTTGACGAACTGAACGTGACGCTGAGCGCGGACGTCGCCGTGGCGGTGAGCGTTGGACTGGTGCCGAAGTTTTGCGCGCCGGGATTGGTAAAGGTAATCGTCTGTGGTGCGGCCGGCGTGGCCGAGTTCGAGGCGGACGATGCCGAACTGGTACCGGCCGAGTTGGTTGCCGTGACGGTAAAGGTATAGGCCGTGCCGTTGGTGAGGCCGGTGACCGTGAGCGGACTCGCGGCGCCCGAGGCGGTAGCGCCGCCGGGGCTCGCGGTCACGGTGTAGGAGGTGATGGCCGCGCCGCCGTTGGAGCCCGGTGCCGTGAAGCTCACCGTCGCCTGCGTGTTGCCGGCCGTGGCCGTACCGATGGTAGGCGCGCCAGGCACGACGGCATTGACGGTAAACGAGCGGCTGACGGTAGTCGCCGCCAGGAAAGAGGTGTTGCCGGCTTGGTCGGCATTGATGGTACAGGTGCCTGTGGTGACGAAGGTCAACGCGCCACCGCCCGTGACGGTGCAGACGCCAGTGGTCGAGGAGCTGAAGGCGACCGTGAGGCCCGAGGTGGCTGTTGCGCTGAGTGTTGGGCTGGTGCCGAAGTTCTGCGCGCCGGGGTTGGCGAAGGTGATGGTCTGCGGCGCGGCTGGAGTGGCCGAGTTCGACGCCGACGATGCCGTGCTCGTGCCGATGCTATTGGTTGCCGTCACGGTGAAGGTATAGGCCGTGCCGTTGGTCAGGCCCGTAACGGTGAGCGGGCTCGCGGCGCCGGACGCGGTGAAGCTTCCCGGGCTGGAGGTGACGGTGTAAGCAGTGATCGCCGAGCCGCCGTTGGAGCCCGGCGCCGTGAAGCTGACGCTGACCTGCGTATTGCCGGCGGTTGCTGTGCCGATGGTCGGTGCGCCCGGTACGACCGCGTTCACGGCAAAGGTGTGGCTCACGGTGGGGGCGGCCTGGTAGGCTGCATTGCCGGGTTGATTGGCGTTGATGGTGCAGGAGCCCGGCGTGACGAAGGTCAGCGCGCCGCCGCTCGTGATGGTGCAGACGCCCGTGGTCGAAGAGCTGAACGCGACGGTTAGGCCGGATGTGGCCGTTGCCGTAAGCGTGGGGCTGGTGCCGAAGTTTTGTGCGCTGGGACTGGCGAAGGTGATGGTCTGCGGCGCCGTCGGCGTGACTGAGTTCGATGCCGCCGATGCGGCGCTCGTACCCGCAGCGTTGGTTGCCGTCACCTTGAAGGTATACGGGGTGCCGTTGCTTAGGCCGGTGACGGTGAGTGGGCTCGCAGCGCCCGACGCGGTGGCGCCGCCAGGGGAGGCGGTGACAGTGTAGCTGGTGATCGTAGAGTTACCGTTGGAGCCCGGCGCCGTGAAGCTGACGCTGGCCTGTGTATTGCCCGCCGTGGCCGTACCGATGGTGGGTGCGCCGGGTGGCGCGATGACGACGATAGTGACGGGGAAGGTGTTGCTGTTGGCATCGTACAGCGTGGCGTGGTCGGTGCCGGAATAGCCCACGGTGGGCGGCGTATAAATCAGCTTGTCCACGTTGACCGTGTTGAGGTCGACGGCGAGATTGCCGCTGGCCGTGGTGGTGACGCTGCCCGTGTTCAGCAGGGCGTCGCTGTAGACGCCGCCGGCACCGCCCGGGTCGCAGTTGTTGTAGTCATTCGGCGTGAAGGTATACGTGTAGGTGCTCGCGCCGGTATTGGTAAGGTTCCACGAAATGGAGCAACTCGCGCTAGCCTGCGTTGCGGCAACTAGGGAGAGCAAAAACAGCGCAGCGAGATGGGCGATCCGCTGCACCTCGTTGCGGGCGGTCCGGTGCTGCGTTTGCCATGCGCCGGTCAGCCTGCGCCAGATACCCAATCCCAAATCGATGTGAGCGTGCATCTCGTTCCCCTGTTTCGGTCAATACCCTCCAGATTCAGTCCTCCCGTGGGGTAGGGCCGGGAAGCCAATTCCACGAGGTGAATCTGGATATGGATACTAGACTGCTTCACGCCACGATTATTGGCGTATCGTTGAATTAAGGTTAATTAAGAGTTGCGCGTGAGAAATGGGTGAATATATTGTCTCTGCGTTGATAATATATTCTTGCGCATGCCGTTTAATAGATTAAATTGATTTTCGTGACCGGCTTCCGTGGGATGCTAATTGAGCGGCGCTGCTATCGTCAAGTTGCGCTAATCCTTACGCCGCGCGAGATACGCCTGGTCTACAACGCAATCTGCACGCGGCTGGCAATTGAAGCATCGTGCAAATTGGCATCGCTTGTTGCATCAATAGCAAATCTAAATGGAGGAGTGCAAATGAACCCGTTTGTAGGGGAAATCCGGGCGTGCGCATTTAATTTCGCACCGCGCGGCTGGGCGCTTTGTTCAGGCCAACTTATGTCGATTGCGCAGAATCAAGTGTTATTCGCGCTGCTCGGCACGCAGTATGGCGGCGATGGCCGCTCGACCTTTGCGCTGCCCGACCTGCGGGGACGTACGCCGATGAATATGGGGCCAGTCAATGCAATCGGCATCGCGGGAGGTACGGAGACGGTCACATTGGTGACGGGAAATCTGCCGGCGCACAACCACGCTTTCGTCGCATCGACCGCGCCGGCGAATCTGCCCAACGTCGGCGGCTCGTCGGACCGCCTGCTCGCGGCAAGCTACGTGCAAAACAGCAGCAACCCTTCCGGCAATGGCCCTGGCAAGAACATCTACGGGCCTGCAGGCAGTGCTACGGCGATGGCAGCAGGCGTGTGCGCCGCAACGGGCGGTGGCCAGGCGCACGACAATATGCAGCCTTCCGTGGCCCTCAACTACATGATTGCCCTGACCGGCATCTATCCTAGCCGCGACTGAGCTTGCGCGTAACCAAAGGAGCAGACAATGGATCCCTATGTCGGAGAAATCCGCCTTTTTGCCGGCAGCTATGCGCCGCAAGGCTGGTTGCTGTGCGACGGCACGTCGTATCCCATTTCGAACTATGACACGCTCTACGCGGTGATCGGCACGACCTACGGCGGGAACGGCGTTTCCGTCTTCAACGTCCCGGATCTTCGAGACAAGCTGCCCATCGGGCAGGGGCAAGGCACCGGGCTCAGCCCGCGTACCATTGGGCAGAGTGTCGGTACGTCCGCGGTGACGCTGAATCAGTCCAACATGCCCGCGCATACCCACCCCGTCAATGGAACGCAGAATCTCGCCACGGCAACGGTACCGGCGCCGACGTTGATGCTGGGTACGCTGGCACCGCCGCCGGCGACCTCCGTCTTTTACGGGCAACCGGCCGGCGCGAGTGAAAAGGCGTTTGCACCGCAGGCATTGGCTGCAGCAGGCAGCTCGCTGCCGCATAGCAATATGATGCCGTCGCTGTCGGTCAACTACATCATCGCGTGGACCGGCATCTACCCGTCGCAAGGGTAGGGCGCGGATGGCATCGCATGTCGCAGCGCTGTCGTTGCGGCAAACCAATACGCATGGAGGATAGATAAATGGCAGATCCGTTCATTGGTGAAATCCGGGTATTCGGGTTCAACTACCCGCCGCGAGATTGGGCGAATTGCAGTGGGCAATTGTTGCCGATCCAGCAAAATGCCGCCTTGTTCTCGATCCTGGGAACGAATTTCGGCGGGAATGGCACCACGAATTTTGCGCTGCCGGACTTGCGAGACCGCGTTGCCTCTGGGCCGGTCCAGGGGGCGGTTGGTGTAGAGCAGGGCAGTGAGACCGTAGCGCTGCAGGTATCCGAGATACCGGCCCATACGCACACGCTGTATGGCGACACTGCACGTTCGCAAAATATTTCCCCTGAGGCCCAGTTCCCAGCGCGGTTGATGGACGCCAATAACGAGACATTCATTGCGACGAACCCTCTGCCCGCGCTGACTGCGCTGGCGCCGCAATCCGTTGGTCTCGTCGGGAACGGGCAAGCGCACGAGAACCGCCAGCCTTACCTGGCGTTGAACTTCTGCATCGCACTGCAGGGTATCTTCCCTACGCGCCCATGACATCGGGCATCTGAGTACAGGCCGGGAATAGCCCCGGCCTGACCGTTTGCGCACGCCGCTTTCCAGCAGGAGCCATCAAACGTGACATTATCCGTCGCAATGTTCGAGCCGCATGTCGGTTCGGCTTTCTTCATTCCACTGAACAGCGATGAGCAGGCTGTCTTCATGCTTGACCGCGTCGAGGACAAGACGGATCCCAAGACGTCCTATGCCTCGTTCTCCCTGTTCTTTTCCGCTGATGCACCCTTCCTGTTGCCGCAGGGAGCTTATCCGCTGCAGCACGCCGTATTGGACGAGCAATTTATTTTCCTGGTGCCGGTCAGCCGGGAAGGAAGCAAGGTGATCTATCAGGCCTGCTTCAATGTGGAAGCATGATGCGATGGCGGTGACCCTGCAGTTCAGCGATCCGCGCATTGCGTTGCGACCGGCTAGCAGCGACGACGATGCCTTCCTGCGGCGCGTCTACGCTTCAACGCGCGAGGCCGAGCTGGCCTTGACCGACTGGGGCGACGAAGCGAAACGCAGCTTCGTCGACATGCAGTATTCCGCCCAGCAGCAGGCCTACTCCGGCTACGCTAATGCGGAATGCTTCGTCGTCCTTCACAATGCTGAGCCCGTCGGACGCCTGTATTTGCAATATGGCGCCGAGACGCTGTCGATTGTCGACCTATCGCTGCTGACGGCATGGCGAGGGGTAGGCATTGGCAGCGCGATCCTGTCTGCGCTGCTCGGCCGTGCCAAGGCGGAGGGGAAGGCCGTGCGCATGCATGTCGAGAAACTCAACCCTGCCTTGCGGCTCTACCAACGGCACGGCTTCTGCCCGATTGAGGATAGGGGTGTGTATCTATTGCTGGAATGGCGCGCCGAAATCACGCCTTCTTTACAAATTCGGACTTGAGCTGCATCGCGCCAAACCCGTCGATCTTGCAGTCAATATCGTGATCGCCGTCGACCAGGCGAATGTTCTTCACCTTGGTGCCGACCTTGACGACGGACGATGAGCCTTTCACCTTCAAGTCCTTGATCACGGTAATGGTATCGCCATCCTGCAACTCGTTGCCGTTGGCATCCCGGATAACGCGCTTGTCGTCACTGTGATTCGACGGCGCTTGGGTCGACCACTCGTGCGCACACTCCGGGCAAACGAATTGGCCACCGTCTTCGTAGGTGAATTCGGAGCCGCATTGCGGGCATTTCGGCAGCTTGTTCATGCATTGATCCTTCTGGTTTTCGCGGCATCGTTCGTCAACGGCCGATGCGCCTGATGTTCGAGGGCTTAGGGTAGTGTTTTCGCCCGGCCGGCTTAGGTTGACGCGGGTACGAGCAGGATGACGCCGGCTTCAAACGAAAACCCGCCTATCTCACGCATAAGCGCCAGTTTTCCTGCTTCATCGTCGAGTTCGACATAGCAGCGCAGCGTGTGATCGTCGCCGGTTTCCACTTCCACCGTCGTGACCCGGCCGAATCGACCACACAGCTTCGTGAGCGCCGGGCCGACAGTCGTACTCGTACGCGTGGCCGGCATAAGCGCCAGATATTCCTTCCTCATCGCCGCTTCGACCTTTCATTGGCTGCACGCTGGCTTCTCGCGCCAACGGCAGATCGCCATTGTACCTTTGCTTTGCATAAGGATTGTACGTAATGGGTGTTTGATGTGACTTGTATGATAATGATATTATCATCGTATTGAGTATCTTGGCGGGGTTGGGCAGGCATGGCATTGCGCTACCTGCGTCGCTTGACGGGTCATCGGCGTGATGTGCGGGCTGATCGCCACCTCGGCTATTCGCTGGCCTTTGTCGCGGGCGCAATGAATGCGGGCGGCTTCTTTGCCGTCGGCCAGTACACCTCGCACATGACGGGGATCCTGTCGGGCGTGGCGGATGCCGCTGCGCTGGGCAAGACGTGGGTGGTGCTGGCGGGGCTAGCGTCGATCACGGCGTTTCTGCTCGGGGCGGCGACGAC
>JAFAKZ010000568.1 GCA_019234745.1 Burkholderiales bacterium | reverse complement strand
TTCCGGACCGCGGTCGTCCAGGAGGTCCTCAACCTCAGCAACCGCCAGCAGGAAGCGGGATGCTACATCCCCCGAGGGGTCCAGCCGTGGACCCCGTTCGCCAGGCCTTGAGGGTCCACCTCGAATCGGCCGGCGCCGCCGGCCTCACGAGCGGATCAGAGGTGGTGGTAGGTCGTATAGAAGGTGGAGAAGTCGTTGTCGAAGACGAAGTTGGTGAAGGAGACGGTCACAGTGATATCCAGGCCCCGGACGAAATGGATGCAGCCGACGGGGAGGAACAGGATCTCGCCGGGGTGGAGGATGCACTCGAGGATCTGCGGCTGCTCGAAGGCCGGGTGGGGGGCGGCCGGCACATCCCGGCCATCCACCAGGGAGAAACAATGGTGAAAATTGTTCATCAGTGAGAGATCCCAGGACGGCGCGATCTTGAGGCGCTTGCGTCCCATCACCTGCGCCATGAAGTTGTTGGTCAGGTCATGGTGGAAGGGTGTGATCGTGCCTGCCGGCCCGAGCCAGAAAAAGCCCTCGCTTGGATCCTCGCCCTTGAGGTATTCCGGAATCTGGATGACGTCCTGCCATAACTCGCGGATCGCCTGCTTGTTGTGGCCGGAGTTATTGGCCGTCATATAGAAGTCGTTGGTGACGCCGGCCGCGCGCACCATGTCGATATATTCGCCAAAACGCATCTTGCGCTTGTGCTTGGGGCCGTTGATCTCGAAGTTCGGGTCGCTAGTACGGCCGAACTGGACTTCCACTTCGCGCTCGCCCACTTGTGCGGCGAAGTAGTCGAGGCTCCATTTCTCCATGGCGGGCCAGTCGTCCATCATGCCGGTGATGATGACGGGCTTGCTCTGCGAATAGAACTCGCGCAGGAATTCGTCGCGGCTGATGCGGTGACGCCGTTCGACGGTCTTGGCGTCCGGGTGCATGCGGCGCAGCTTGGAGATCGATTCCAGCATCCAGTCGCGCTTGGCCAGACGCGCGTGCAGGCGTTCCGATGCACGCAGATAGGGGCTGGCCATGGCCGCGTTGATTTCCACTTCCGCTTCCTTGGGTGCGATGCCCGCATCCGTCATCGCCCTGTGGATGGAGGCGGGGTCGCTGCCCATCAGCAGGTTCTCGCCGATCCAGCGGCGCCAGTCGTCCGTTACTGCAGTGCGTAGTACAGCCCTTGCTTCCATCTTTATCTTGCTCCGCCAGCGACTTAGTGTGGCAGCATGCTATGTCAATCAGGGTAAACCTGTAAATTGACGTCCGTCGCCTGTGTGTCGCGGGGTGGCATTGTTGCAGCAGAACCGTGCGCCGTGGCCGGCGGTGTGCCAATCGGCACGAGGCCAAATTCGCAACATTCGCGTTGGCCAAGGCGCTTCGTCGCGCCTGCGGCAGCGGCCCCGCGGCCGAATCGAGTACCATCACAAGCTTACCCGGCACGTTGATGCGCCGAGCAAGAACATGAAGATTCACGGAGAGAAGACACGATGCGCAAGATGTTGACGACCCTGGTCTGCCTGGCGCTGGCCCAGGTGGGCACGCTGGTCCATGCCGATGAAGCGCCGGCCGAAACGCCGCTCACCACCTTTCCCTATACGCCCAGCCTCGATACCGCGGCCATGGACCGCACGGCCGACCCTTGCGTCGACTTTTACCAGTATGCCTGCGGTGGTTGGATGAAAAACAATCCCATACCGGCCGACCAGTCGAGCTGGGATGTGTACGGCAAGCTGTACCAGGACAACCAGCGCTTCCTGTGGGGCATCCTGGACGGCCTAGCCAAGAATACCGATGGCCGCAGCGCGACACAGCAGAAGATCGGCGACTATTTCGCCGCCTGCACGAATGAGCCTGCCGTCGACAAGCTGGGCATCGCGCCCATGCAACCCTACCTCGACCAGATCGACGCGCTGAAGTCCAAGAATGACTTGCCGGCTTTGCTGGCCCAGCTGCACCTGAACGGCGTGGGGGCCTACTTCGGCTTTGGCTCCAACCAGGACTTTGCCGATTCCTCGCAGGTGATCGCCTTCGTCGGCGCCGGCGGCCTGGGCCTGCCGGACCGCGACTACTACTTCAAGCAGGATGCGAAATCGAAGGCGCTACGCATGAAGTACGTGCAGCACGTGGCGCGTATGTTGGAGCTGAGCGGCGAGACGCCCGCTGCTGCCCGCGCCGGCGCCCTGCACGTGATGGCGCTGGAAACCTCGCTGGCCGGCGCCACGCTGACGCGCGTGGAGCTGCGCGACCCGTACAAGCTGTTCCACAAGATGGACGCAAAGGCCCTGCAGGCACTGACGCCGGATTTCGATTTCGGCGCCTACTTCAAGCAGACGGGCGTGGGTGAACCTGGCATCGTCAATGTGTCGGAGCCCGGCTTCATGAAGGAGCTGGCCAAGCGCTTCAAGCGCGATTCGCTGGCCGACATCAAGACCTATCTGCGTTGGCACGTGGTGCACGCATCGGCAAATTTGCTGTCGAAGAATTTGGCGGATGCGAACTTCGACTTTTATGGCAAGACGCTGCAAGGCGTTCCGCAGCAGCAGCCGCGCTGGAAGAAGTGCGTGCAGATGGTCGATAGCCAACTGGGCGAAGCCCTGGGTCAGGAGTTCGTCGCCCGTGCCTTCAGCCCCAAGCTGAAGGACGATACGCTGCATATGACGCAGCTGATCGAGCAGTCCATGGAAAAGGACATCAAGGACCTGACGTGGATGAGCGAGGAGACCAAGGCCCGCGCGCTGGAGAAGCTGCACGGGCTGGCCAACAAGATCGGCTACCCGGACAAGTGGCGCGACTACAGCAGCGTGGACATCAAGCGCGACGACTTCTTCGGCAACGCTCAGCGCGCCAATGCCTTCGAGATCAAGCGCCAGCTCGCCAAAATCGGCAAACCGGTAGACCACGGCGAATGGGAGATGACGCCGCCGACCGTGAACGCTTACTACTCGGCGCAGATGAATGATATCAACTTCCCGGCTGGCATCCTGCAGCCGCCCCTGTACGACGCCAAGATGGACGCGGCGCCGAACTATGGCGACACGGGGAGCACGATCGGCCATGAGCTGACACATGCGTTCGACGACGAGGGGCGCCAGTATGATGCCAAGGGCAATCTGCGCGACTGGTGGACGAAGAAAGACGCCGCCGCATTCAAGGAGCGCGCCCAGTGCGTAGTTGACCAGTATGCCAAGTACACGGCCGTGGACGAACTGAAGGTCAACAGCAAGCTCACGCAGGGCGAGGATATCGCCGACCTGGGCGGCATCATCTTGGCCTGGATGGCGTGGAAGTCCGATACCGCCGGCCAGCAGCTGGAGGCGCGCGATGGCCTCTCGCCCGAACAGCGTTTCTTCGTGGGCTATGCGCAGTGGTCCTGCTCCAATGTGCGCCCGGAAACGGCCCGCCTGCGCGCGCTGACGGACCCGCATTCGCCGGCAAAGTACCGTGTGAACGGCCTGGTCGTGAACATGCCGGAATTTGAGCAGGCCTTCAGCTGCAAGAAGGGCCAACCCATGGTGAGTGAGAATCGCTGCCGCGTCTGGTAAGCAGCCGCAGCGAGCCGACCGTGTGCAGCCTACGCTGCCCGGTCGGCTTTTGTTTGCGGGTGCGCCCCACAAAGGCATCGCCTTCATTACTGATTTTTGTTTAAATAGTTGAAGATTGCCGCCGGCTGCCGGCCGGCGCAGATTCTCCAGCAGCAAGATCGGCCAAGAATAGCTAACAGGGGAAGGGAGCAGCGTGACCCGTCGTGTGGAGGTTGAGACCTACATACTCGATTTTCACGGTCGATATGCGGGCGCCACGTCAATGCTGTTCGCGACGCTTCCCGCGCACATGGGGGGGCGCGACTTCGCATCGTCCTATGCCTCGCTGGTCGACCTGATTGCACCTTCCAACACATCAGTCCATGTCGTCGACTTGGGCTGCGGCAGCGGGCACTTGCTGCAACTTCTGCATGAGCAAGGCGCGCATCTGCGTCTGACCGGCGTCGATTTCAGCATTGCCGAAATTGCTGTCGCACGTGGTTCCTTGCCCACTGATGTACGCCTGTTGGCCGAGCCGGCCCAATCGATGAGCATTCCGGACCAGGACGTGGACTGCGTGCTGTCTCACCTCGCCTTGATGGTCATGCACGACCTGCCCCAGGTGTTCGCCGAGATCCATCGCATATTGAAGCCGGGTGGCCGGTTGGGTGCCGTGATTGGGCGCCGCATGTTGCTTGGCGAGGCCCACCTGGCCTACCGTGAAGTGATCGGCCGCCATGCGGGAAGCGGCCTGACGGCCCTTGCGGCGGAAGAGACGCGTAGCCTGGACGGCTGGCGCATGCTGCTCGATCCCTTCTTCGAATCCGTGCAGTTCGACGACCTCGACCTGCCCTGGCGCCCCACGCCATCCGAGCTGTGCGAAGCCCTGCGCTACACCTACGATATCGATCGTCTGCCCGTTGCCTCGCTGCCGCAGATCATGGCCGAGCTGGATGAGGCATTTGCCGGCCTTGTTGATGGTGAGGGTCGGCTCACGACAGGCTGGGGTCTGCGCCGCATCGCGGCGCGATCCCGCAACGCTTCGGGTGCGTCATGAATCGCGAACTCAGCCCGCAGCAATGGATTGAGCGGTACTGGCAGGCGCGACATACGAGCCGGGCGGACGCGACGCGCACCGTCAAGGCAGCGAGGTCGGCACTGAGCCCGGAGACCGATGCGGCCACCGTCGCCTGGGTCGAGCTGATCGAACTGATCAATCACTCCATATACCACCCCGAGGCCTCGCAGCAGGCGGCGTACAGGTCCGTGCAGGCGCAGTTCCAGGCCTGCGGCGACGAGGCTGGTGCGGCGATGGCGCAAGCCTATTGCGCCGTACTGATGCAGCGACTGGGTTATGTGCAGCAGGCCTGGCAGATGCTGCAGAGCGACGTTGTGCCCTGCCTGCATCTGCTCGATCCTGCGCAGCGCTATTCGGCCTGCATTGCCCTGTTCATCGTCGGCAATATGGCTGATGACGTCGATGCCCTGCGCTACAGCTATGAATCGCTGGCGCTCGCGCGGCAGCTGAGCGACCCTGG
>JAFAKZ010000566.1 GCA_019234745.1 Burkholderiales bacterium | reverse complement strand
CCAAGAGGCGCAGATAGGAGTCGGTCAGATTCTGCAGCGTGCCGATGCCTTCGTTGAGGAAATAGGACGGGCTGCGCTGCGAGATCATCAGGCTAAGCGCTTCCTTGTAGACGATCGCACGCTCCTCGATCGGTCCGTGGAAAGTGCCATCCAGCGCCCGGTTCACCTCGTCGAAGGGTCGGCCATACCAGATCCACATACCGTCGCCGATGCCGGCGATCTCGCCGTAGCCGGGACGGGCTGCCAGCGGCACGTTGTTGAGGTAGTGCACCACCAGATCGCGACGCGAACCCAAGGTGTCTTCACCGGTGCGGTAGGCGCGCAGCGACGCCGACAACATTTGGCGCAGCTTCTCCTTGGGCGAGGCGGTGCGGCCCTCGGCCGAGTGGCGGAACTTCTCGATCTGCGTCGCCAGCGTGCTCGCGCCTGGCGAGCGGTGGCCGGCGCGCATATGGTGCAGGGCCTCGTCCACCAGCGCCGTGCCCAGGCGCGAGGCCTCGATGGCCGGGTTGCGCTCGGTGTCGTCGGCGTCGAGCAGGGTCTTGTTCTCGATATAGAGCAGTGTGGAGGTGAGCAGCGACGGCACCTTGTCGAAGCCGGCGTAGATACGCTCTGGGTAGCGTGTCTGGTAGATGGACTGGCCGTAGCCGTCGTACAGCGTCAACCCGGCCTGGTCTTTCTCCGCATACGGCAGGAACAGTCCCAGCGGCAGGTAGGGCGCGGTGACGCCGACATCGGCCAGCTCCTCCATGGTGGGCGACTGCACCGCCTGCGCCGCAATGGTAAAGCCGTGCTCCTGCAGGCGCAGGAGGTAGTCGGGCAGGGCCGCATAACCCAGGCGCTGGTCGTAGGGGCCGCCGGCCCTGGGGTAGTGGATGTGCTTGCTCGGGCCGGGGCGCACCTGATAGGTAGCCGCTGCCGCCGCATGGCTGAATATCTGTGCTTCAAAGTGCGAGGTCTGCAGCTCGTACCAGACGGCACCGGTGCCAAGCGCCAACACGATAGCGAGCGCCAGCAGCACGCGGCGCAGCCATACGCGCTTGCGCCGTTTTGCAGGCGCAGCCGTCAATGCGCATGTCTGCGTGTTCGTCGCGTCGGTCACCGTCGTCTACCTGAGGGGATGCTCAAGCTTAAGATTAGGTGGCCGGCAAAACCTTGCAGAGTTCCGCTCTGCGGTAAAAGTGGCGGATCGGGCGGAACCCTTGCTTAATAAGGGTCGGCCCTAGGGCGGCGGGTTGCAGCCTGTATCGTGTTCGCAACGCTGCCGACGAACAGGCGCTAAGGCTTCGCCGCAGGCTTCGGCTCCCATAGCTCGATCTTGTTGCCTTCCGGGTCGAGTATCCACGCAAAGCGGCCGCTCGGGTCGCTATCGTCGCGCTTCAATACCTCGACGCCTTTCGCCTTCAAGCGCACGACCATGGCATCCATATCGTCGACCGCATAGTTGATCATGAAGGAGCTGGTCGACGGCGCGAAGTAAGTCGTGGCGGCAGGGAAGGCATTCCAGGCCACCACCGGCGGATGCTTGGGCGCGTCGTAGTGCAGCGCCGCACCGCCCCATGCTTCGATGGGCAGGCCCAATACGTCGCGATACCACGCCGCCAGCACCTTCGGGTCCTTGGCCTTGAAGAACACGCCGCCCACGCCGGTGACGTGTCCGGCTGTTTCGGCGGGGGCGGCGGCCTGGAGGGGACTGGCAACTACGAGAAGTCCCAGGCACAGCGCTGCGATGGTCCGTACTGTCATGTTCAAGCTCCTCAATATATGTCGAACGCAGCATAGCAACGGCTGGCGGCCGCAGCCAATCTGGCCGCCGATTTGTGCGCCATCTGCACCTAACTGCCCACATATTCCAGCATGCCGGCGACCAGCGCATCGAACACCGCCTTGCATGCCGCGCTGTGGCGCAGGTCCTCGTGCATGGTGATCCAGGTATGCATGGCCAGCGTATAGTGCAGTGGCAGCACGCGCTGCAGGCCGGTGCGCTGCGCGAGCGGCAGCTGGCAGAAGCCGATGCCCGCGCCCGCGCGTATCAGCGCGAGCTGGGCGACGTCACTGTCGGCGCGCAGGGCGAAGTTCTCGCGAGCGATGCCGGGCATCAGCTTGGCCGTTTCGCGTAGATAGGCGGTGGGCTGGTCGAAGCCGATCAGGCTGTGCTCGGCCAGTGCCGCCACGGTCGCCGGATCGCCGCGGCGCGCCAGATAGTCCGGCGTGGCGAACAGGCCTAGGGTGATGGCGCCGATGGGGCGGGCGATCAGCTGCGTCTGCTGCGGGCTGTGCATACGTACGGCGATATCGGCCTCGCGCTGCAGCAGGTCTTGCGCCCTATTGCTCAGCATCAGCTCGATGGTGATGGCCGGGTGCTGTTCGCGTAGCGCGGCCAGTATGGGCGGCAACACCTCAACGCCCACGATCTCGCTCGCAGTGACGCGTACGACGCCGCGCGGTCCGCCCTGGTTACTGGCCATGCGTTCCAGCGCCGCCGCATTGCTGGCCATCGCCTCGGCAAAGGGGCGCAAGGCATGCGCCGCCTCGGTCGGCAATAGGCCGCCTTGCGAACGGGTGAACAGGGCCATGCCCAACGCTGCTTCCAAAGCGTCGATATGCCGCCCCACCGTGGGTTGGGCGATGCCCATGGCTCGTGCGGCGGCCGATAGGGAGCCCTCGCGCAGTACGGCGAGCAGGGAGCGGTAGAGCTGCCAGTCGATTGTGTTGTCCATGCATAAATGTATAGATACGCAACTGTATT
>JAFAKZ010000562.1 GCA_019234745.1 Burkholderiales bacterium | reverse complement strand
CGGCAAGAAGGCCGTGCTGTGGGGTACGGCGCTCGATAACCTCGCCAGCTGGCGCATGGTGGACCCGGACGGCAACTGGGTGTTCGTGGAGCGCCTGGAGCACAACCGCGGCAAGATCCACGACGTGGACGTGGCGCGCTTCCGCGTGCGGCGCTATCAGCCGGACGGCAAGACACAGATCAACGAGGAAATCCTGAGCATCCCGGGCCCGCAGTTCCGCAAAGTGGGCCTGGGCAAGGACGTGACGGACAAGTTCCTCGCCGGCCTCCCGGGCGTACAGAAGGAAGGTACAGACGGCATCATCACCTCCGCCCGCTTCGTGCTGCACCGCATGCCGGCCCATATTCGCACGGTGTGCCTGGAGTTCTTCGGCACGGTGGCGCAGGCTACGCCTGCCATCGTCGAAATCAAGAACTACCTGGACGCGCACCCCAAGGCCATCCTGGCCGGCCTGGAGCACCTCGATTGGCGCTATGTGCGCGCCGTGGGCTACGCCACCAAGGCGAAATCCAAGGGCCGACCCAAGATGGTGCTCTTGGCCGACATCGTGTCGGACGACGAAACGGCCGTCGGTGAGGCGGCCAGTCAGGTCGTGCGCATTGCCAACGCACGCCACGGCGAGGGCTTTATTGCCGTCACGGGCGAGGCGCGCAAGAAGTTCTGGCTGGACCGCAGCCGCACGGCCGCCATCGCGCGCCATACGAATGCCTTCAAGATCAATGAGGACGTGGTGATCCCGCTGCCGCGCCTGGGCGACTACTCGGACGGCATCGAGCGCATCAATATCGAATTGAGCGTGCAGAACAAGCTGCAGCTGCTCGTCAATCTGGAAGACTTCTTCGGCCGAGGCCAGCTGCTGGTGGACGCCAGCGACACGGCCGTGAGCCACGAGGAGCTGATCGGCGACCGGCGCGAGACGGCGCTCGATATGCTGCGCACTGTACGCACGCGCTGGCAGTGGGTGCTGGATCACTTGGAAGACAGCTTCGAGCTTTATACTGCCGCCTTCCCCGCCGCACCCCTGGAAACGGTCGAAGACGGCGAGACGCCGCAAAGCGTATTCCACGCCCTGCGCGACTTCCATCTGCGCATCTCCTGGAAGCGTGAGCTACTGGGCGAGTTGGACGCGCTCTTTTCCGGCGCCGCCGACACGCCCATCCGCGAGGCCGTACGCACGATCCACAAGAAGACGCTGAAGGGCCGCGTGTTCGTGGCGCTGCATATGCACGCGGGTGACGGCAATGTCCACACCAACATCCCCGTGAACTCGGACGACTACGCCATGCTGCAGACGGCGCACGCCGCGGTCGCGCGCATCATGAAGCTGGCGCGCAGCCTGGACGGCGTGATCTCGGGCGAGCACGGCATCGGCATCACCAAGCTGGAGTTCCTGGAGGATGCGGAAATCCGCCCCTTCCAGGAGTACAAGCAGCGCATCGATCCGCACGGCCGCTTCAATAAGGGCAAGCTGCTGCCCGGCGCCGACCTGCGCAATGCCTACACGCCATCCTTCGGCCTGTTGGGCGCGGAATCGCTGATCCTGGAGCAGTCCGACCTCGGCGCCATCTCGGACAGCGTCAAGGACTGCCTGCGTTGCGGCAAGTGCAAGCCCGTGTGCGCGACCCACGTACCGCGCGCCAACCTGCTCTACTCGCCGCGCAACAAGATCCTGGGCGTGGGGCTGTTGACGGAAGCCTTCCTGTACGAGGAGCAAACGCGCCGCGGCGTGTCGCTCAAGCACTTCGAGGAGCTGGGCGACGTGGCCGACCACTGCACGGTCTGCCATAAGTGCCTCAATCCCTGCCCCGTGAAGATCGACTTCGGCGACGTGTCGGTGGCCATGCGCAACTTCCTGCGCAAGACGGGTCACAAGAAATTCAACCCCGGCACGGCGCTGGCCATGAAGTTCCTCACGGCCAAGGACCCGGCCACCATCAAGACCCTGCGCGCCGGCATGGTGGGCGTAGGCTACAAGCTGCAGCGCCTGGGGCACGACGTACTGAAGGCCGTGGCCAAGTCCCAG
>JAFAKZ010000479.1 GCA_019234745.1 Burkholderiales bacterium | reverse complement strand
GGCACGCTGGCCGAGAAGATCCGCGCCGGTGGCGCCGGCATCCCGGCCTTCTACACGGCCACGGGCTACGGCACCAAGGTGGCCGAAGGCAAGCCGACGGCCGAGTTCGACGGTCGCCACTACGTGCAGGAACGCTCGCTGACGTCCGACTTCTCGCTGATCCGCGCCTGGAAGGCCGACGAGTACGGCAACCTGGTGTTCCGCAAGACGGCGATGAACTTCAACCCGATGATGGCTACGGCCGGCCGCGTGACGGTCGCCGAAGTGGAAGAGATCGTACCCGCAGGCAGCCTCGACCCTGAACATATCCACACGCCGGGTATCTATGTGCATCGCGTGATCAAGGGTACGTTCGAGAAGCGCATTGAACAACGGACTGTCAGAAAGGCCTGAGGCCACTCAACCGTCAACTTTCGCCCGGCAGAGCCGGACGCTTGAAAACTGCGAAAACTCAACGAGGTATCGCTGATTGAATCCACTCCCCCCGCCCTCGCCGCCGCAAGGGAGCCTCACTGGCGTTCGACAGTGGATTCGATCACGGTACTCTAAGGAGAACTGAATGGCACTGACACGCGACCAAATCGCCATCCGCGTTGCCCAAGAGCTGCGCGATGGTTACTACGTAAACCTGGGCATCGGCATCCCGACGCTCGTCGCCAACTACGTTCCGGCTGGCATGCAGGTCATGCTGCAGTCGGAGAACGGCCTCCTCGGTATGGGCCCGTTCCCGACGGAAGAGGAAATCGACGCCGACCTGATCAATGCCGGCAAGCAGACCGTGACGACCATCACGGGTGCCGCCTTCTTCTCCTCGGCTGAATCTTTCGCCATGATCCGCGGCGGCCACGTCGACCTCACCGTGCTGGGCGCCTTTGAGGTGGACGTGCACGGCAGCATCGCGTCCTGGATGGTGCCGGGCAAGCTGGTGAAGGGCATGGGCGGCGCGATGGACCTGGTGGCCGGCGCGCGAAATATCGTGGTGACCATGCAGCACACGGATAAGGCCGGCAACTCCAAGCTGCTGAAGAATTGCTCGCTGCCGCTGACGGGTGTGAACTGTATCCGCCGCGTGGTGACCGATCTCGCCGTGATCGATATCGAAGGCGGCAAGTTCCACCTGCGTGAACGCGCACCAGGCGTGACGGTGGAAGAGATCGTCGCCAAGACGGAAGGCGAGATGGTGGTTTCTGGTGACGTGCCGGAAATGAAGGTTTAAACACTTACGCCTTGCGATGACAAAAGCCCCGGCATGCCGGGGCTTTTGTTTTGCATCAGGACGTACCTTGCCTGATTACGCCGTCGTACCGACTGCTTCGGTGATCGTGGCACGTGCATCGGCGAAGGCCGCGTCGCGCGATTCCGGGCCCATGGCTAGGCCCTGAGCGCGAACGATGGTGATGTCTGTGATGCCGATGAAGCGGAACACGGTCATCAGCAGGTCTTCATGGCCCACGCCCGTCGGGCCGCCTGCGTGCTTGCCGCCGGCCGTGGAGACGATGATCACCTTCTTGCCGCCTGCCAGGCCTTCCGGGCCATTGGCACCGTACTTGAAGGTCTTGCCGGCGACGACCACGCGGTCGATCCAGGCCTTCAACTGTGTGGGGATGGAGAAGTTGTACATCGGAGCGCCGATCACCAGCACATCGGCGGCCATGAAGTCGTTCATGGTGTTGTCCGATTCGGCGGCCTCGACTTGTTGCGCGGGGCTGCGCAGCTCGGCCGGCGTGCCGTTAGCGGCCAGCGTGCTGCCGGCGATATGGGGAATCGGGTTGGCGACCAGGTCGCGGTAGCTGACTTGCAGGTTCGCTTCCGACGCGCGCAGTGTGTCGACGATTTCGCGGGTCAGTTGGCGGGAGGCGGACGAGTCGCCCAGGATGCTGGAATCAAGGTGCAGAAGCTTCATGATCAATCTCCGGTTCGGGTCGCCACCATTGGCGACTGCTTGAGGCGTATCCTATCCATCGATCGAATTGGCCACTAGACGGCAAAATTGCGATGATTCGTTCCATTGGTGGGACAATCCTATTATCACCCTGCTGGATTTCTTGCCATGCAAGGCAGCGTTAGCGATCTATGATGTAGCGAGGAAGGGGTAAGACATGACGACAAGAAAGGTAGTGACGGCGTGTGCAGCGGTGCTGGCCTTCCACGCCTACGCTGGCACGAACGATACGCTGGTGCTGTATACGGAGAATTCTGCGCCTAACAATTACCTCGCAGAAGACGGCAAGACGGTTCGCGGCATTGCAACCGAGAAGATCGAAGCAGCCTTCAAGAAGGCCGGCATTCCCTATGCGATCAATGTGACGAGTTGGTCGCGTGCCCTCAATATGGCCAAGATGCAGGCCAATGCTTGCGTCTACAGCACGGCCAAGTTGCCGGAGCGCGAGTCCAGTTTCCAGTGGGTCGCACCGGTAGCGCAGTCTGATTGGTATCTATGGGGCAAGGTAGGCAGCCTCAAGCCGGTCTCGCTGGATGAAGTCCGCGGCGGCAAGGCGGTGTGCAGCCTGCTCGGCGACGCACCCGGGCGTTTCCTGCTCGCCGACGGCATGAAGGTCGTATCGTCCGAATCGCACGAAATCTGCGCCCGCAACGTACTGCGCGGCTTTGCCGACTACTGGGCGACGAGCCTCTTGGCGGGCACGGCGGAAGTGACGCGCCTGGGCCTGCAGGACCAGATCGTGCCGCTGATCCAGTTCCATCACCAGGACCTCTACCTGGCCTGCAATCCGGCGGTTCCCAAGGCGACCGTTGAACAGATGAAGGCCGCGCTGCAGCCCTAGGGAGCCTCTGATTAAGTACCCGGGATCGCGTTTGCCCGGATTTTGGCCTGATGCAAGGCGAAAGGAGCGCTGTGTAGGTCCACGTTGCCCGGTCGTGGGAACGAGTTACATAAGCGACTTTCAACGCGGCAGCAGGCCAAAAGCCGGGCAAACCCTCCGGGCTTGGTCGATTCTTGGGGCAATACTTCGGCACAACTCACTGATGTAACCCGTTACACTGCACTCCTTGCGCCTGCGTCGTGCCCCAAGACTCGGCCCAGCGCGACCCGGGTACTTAATCAGAGGCTCCCTAGCGCGTCGTATTACTTCGCATAGACGAAGTGCGCGCGCTTCACATTGCAGAAGATTTCATAGTCGATGGTGCCTGCTGCCTGGGCAATCTTATTGGCCGGCAGGCCTTCGCCCCACAGGCGCACTTTGGCGCCTATGTCGGCACCCGCGATGCCCGTCAGGTCCACGACCAGCATATCCATCGACACGCGGCCCAAGATGCGGCTCGTCTGGCCGTTGACCAACACAGGTGTACCGGTCGGTACGATGCGAGGGTAACCGTCCGCATAGCCGCAGGCGACCACACCCATGCGTGTTGGGGTTTCCGTGACGAAACGGGCGCCGTAGCCGATAGGCTCGCCCGCCGGCAAGTCACGCACGGCGATCACGGCGCTATCCAGGTGCATGACGGGTTTGGGCGTTTCGGGTAGATCGCCGTCCGCGCACACGCCGCCGTACAGCATGATGCCGGGCCGAGCCCAGTCGCCGCGGCCTTCCGGCCAACCGAGGACGCCGCCGGAGTTGGACATGCTCGTTTCCACGTCCAGGCCTTCAATGGCGGCACGGAAGCGGGCCACCTGCTTGGCCGTCGCATCGCAGCCCAGTTCATCGGCACGGGCGAAGTGCGTCATCACGACGACTTTGGCGACCTTGCCCGTGGTCAAGAGGCGTTCGTAGGCGGCGCGGAAGTCCTCTGGCTGAACGCCCAGGCGGTGCATGCCGCTGTCGATCTTCATCCAGACCGTGAGCGGCTTGGTGATGGCCGCGCGCTCGATCTCGGCAATCTGTTCGACGCTGTGCAGCGAAGTCCAGAAATCGTACTGCTGGATGAGCGCCAACTCGCCCGCCTCGAACCAGCCTTCCAGCAGCAGGATGGGATTCTTGATGCCCGCGTCGCGCAGCTCGATGGCCTCCTCGATGGCTGCCACGCCGAAGCCGTCCGCGATGTCGGCCAAGGCCGTCGCGCACTGCACGGCGCCATGGCCGTAGGCATTCGCCTTGACCGCCGCAATGGCACGACCGCCATGCACGCGCTTCGCCAGCAGATAGTTATGGCGCAGGGCGGCGAGGTCGATGGTGGCGGTCAGGGGGCGGCTCATGGCGGACCTTTGCGGGTGATGAGGGGATTATCGGACAAATTGCGTGCAACGGGCCCGGCTTGTGCCGAGCCCGTTGTCTTATTGGAACGCGAAACGATCAGGCAGTTGCAGGGCGTAGGCCGGCCAGCTTGCTGCCGATGGCCTTCTTGCCGTAGCGGTCGATGGCCAGTCCTTCCGTGCTGATCTCGGGCTTGCCGCCCGTCACGATATCGGCCATCAACTTGCCGGAGCCACAGGCCATGGTCCAGCCCAGCGTGCCATGGCCCGTGTTGAGCGAGAGGTTGGCGATGGGCGTGCGGCCCACGATGGGCGTGCCGTCCGGCGTCATCGGGCGCAGACCCGTCCAGAAGCTGGCGGCCTTCACGTCGCCGCCTTCCGGGAACAGGTCGGTGACGACCATTTCCAGCGTTTCGCGGCGACGCGGGTTCAGGTCCAGGTTGTAGCCCATCAGCTCGGCCATGCCGCCCACGCGGATGCGGTTGTCGAAGCGCGTGATGGCGATCTTGTAGGTTTCGTCCAGGATGGTGGACACGGGGGCTGCTTCCGGCTTGGTGATGGGCACCGTGAGCGAGTAACCCTTGGTCGGGTAGACGGGCAGGTCCAGGCCCAGGTCCTGCACCAGCTGGCGGCTGAAGCTACCCATGGCGACCACATAGTGGTCGGCCGTCAGCATTTCGCCGTTGACCACGACGCCGGAGATGCGGCCGCGGTCCATCTGCAGCGAATCGATCTGGCTGTTGAAGCGAAACTTCACGCCCAGCTTCTGCGCATGCTCGGACAGGATCAGCGTAAAGCGCTGGCAGTCGCCCGTCTCGTCGTTGGGCAGGCGCAGGCCGCCGGCTACCTTGTCGCTGACCTTGGCGAGTGCAGGTTCCACGCGGGCACAACCGGTTGCGTCCAGCAGTTCAAACGGTACGCCGCAGGCTTCCAGCACGGCGGTGTCGCGCGCGGCGCTGTCGAGTTGGTACTGGCTGCGGAACAGCTGCAGCGTGCCGCCCGTACGTTCTTCGTAGCCTATGCCGATCTCATTGCGCAGGGCGCGCAGGCAATCGCGGCTGTACTCCGACAGGCGCATCATGCGTTCCTTATTGGTTGCATAGGCCTTGTCGTTGCAGTTGGCCAGCATCTGGGCCATCCACTTGAGCTGGAACAGGCTGCCGTCGAGCTTGATGGCCAAGGGCGCATGACGCTGGAACATCCACTTCATGGCCTTGGTCGGGATGCCGGGCGCAGCCCAAGGCGTGGAGTAGCCGGGGGAAATCTGACCCGCATTGGCGAAGCTGGTTTCCAGCGCAACGCCGGACTGGCGCTCCAGCACCGTCACGTCGGCACCGGCACGGGCCAGGTAATAGGCCGTCGACACACCAATCACACCACCGCCAAGCACGATCACTTTCATGGGTTTGCTCCGTTTGGCACCGCATTCAGAAATTTCGCGCAGTGTATTGGTGATCTACTAAAAAGTGCCGCCAAGTTTCATATCCATTACAAGAAAAAATCGCGTTGAATGGCGTATGATCAGGAAAAATCACTTTTCGAGTTGCGCATGAAAGAGCT
>JAFAKZ010000478.1 GCA_019234745.1 Burkholderiales bacterium | reverse complement strand
GCGTAGCACGCGGATGGCGGCGGTAACGGGGGCTTTGTCCTGGCTCATGGCGCCATTTTATGGGAAGCCGGGATTTTGGATAAGGCAGCCGTGGAATATATCCCGTCATATCGACGCCGCCACCAATGGCCGCTCCAATAGCACGTCACTCCCGCGAAGGCGGGAGCCCAGTAGCGACCGCAGGTCGCTTCAGTCGTCAGTTGTACTCCAATCTTTGCACTGGATTCCCGCCTTCGCGGGAATGACACATTTGTGGACGAATTTTGCGCAGCGCGACTCATCAATACCGTTGAACATGGCACTACGCAGTCGTCGCGACGTGCGCCATATCCTGCACCGGCTCGCCAAAGCTCGTCACCAAGGGCAGTACGCCGGCCCATACGGGAATGCCAAGATCCTCTTCATCATCGATAGGCGGCCCAGTACGTACCTTGGCGACCGCCTCCTCGATCGTCAACGCGAGGAAGGTCGTAGCGGCGAACTCCTTCTCATTGGGCTCACGCACCTGCGCCCAACGGTCGCGCTGCATCTTGTCCATGAAGGCCACCATGGAGGCCCATTTCTCGTCGTCGTCCTCGACCACACGAAAGCGCCCGTAGATCATGGCGGAGCGGTAGTTCATGGAGTGGTGGAAGGCGGAACGCGCCAGCACCAGGCCGTCGACCTGCGCCACGCAAACGCAAGCGGGCACGCCCTCGCCCAATGCGCGCAGCATGCGGCTGCCGTTGCTGCCGTGGATATAAAGCGTATCGCCGATGCGCCAGTGCGCCGTGGGGATGCAATGCGGCTGGTCGTCGATGGCAAAGGCGATCTGGCAGACGTAGGTAGAGTCAACAACGCCATGTACGGTATCGCGCTCGTAGCTCGCGCGCTTGGCGGTACGGCGCACGCGCGTCAGCTCGGTCTGCGGGAAGGTGTCGCTCGTGGTCATGCTGCCCTCGCTATCGAAACGTTTGACGAATGGATGGCAGAAGCGTAAACGGATAGCAGTCCCATAACGAGAACCAGAATGCGCGCCGCCGATGGAACCAATTTGCAGACGCTGCAGGACTACCTGGGCCTGCATCTGTTGCGCGACAGCGCAGAGCCGCTCAACCGGCAGCTCTACCGTCACCTCCGCGGCGCCATACTGGACGGCCTGCTCGCACGCGGCAGCGCCCTGCCCGCCAGCCGCAGCCTGTGCGAAGCGCTTAGCCTGGGGCGCAACACGGTGCTGCATGCCTATGGCCAGCTCGAAGCGGAGGGCTATGTGGCGAGCCGCGCGGGCGCCGGCACCTATGTGAGCGAGGCGCTGCCGGACCCGCCGCCGGCTGGTGCGGCCAACCGCCAGACGGCCTCATCGTCCCTACCCCTGTCGCTACGGGCGCAAACGCTGCTGCACGGCATCAAGCAGCGCGGCGTGGCAGAGACACCGACCTTCGCACCGGGCATGCCGGACACCAGCGCCTTTCCCTGGGCGCTGTGGCTGCGCCTGCAGCAGCGCCATCAGCGTGATGCACCCGCAGCACATCTTGGCTACCTGAGCGGCGGCGGCCACCCAGCGCTCAAGGCGGCGCTCGCCGGCTATTTGCGCCTATCGCGCGGCGTGAACTGCGATGCGGAACAGATACTGATCACGGGCAGCATGCAGCAGGCCTTGCATCTGGTCGCGCTTGCCACGGCCGATGCGGGCGATACGGTGTGGATGGAAGAGCCCGGCTACCCAGGCGCGCGCTTTGCCTGGCAGGCGGCGGGGTTACGTATCGAAGCAGTGGCGACCGACGAGGAAGGCCTGTGTTGGCACGGCAAGGAACCCGATCCAAAACTCATCTATGTCACGCCGTCGCACCAATACCCGCTGGGCAGCGTAATGAGCCTGGCGCGGCGCCATGCCTTGCTGCAGCAGGCTGCCGAGCGCGGCGCCTGGGTGGTGGAGGACGACTACGACAGCGAATTTCGCCACGATGGCCGGCCGCTCGCCGCCATGCAGGGACTGGACCGCCAGGGGCGCGTGATCTACCTAGGCACGCTGAGCAAGGTGCTGTTCCCTGCCCTGCGCATGGGCTACCTGGTGGCGCCGCCGGACCTGATCGAGCCCCTGCGCATCCTGCAAGCGCGGCTGATGCGCGAGGGCAGCTATATCGAGCAGGCGACACTGGCCGACTTCATCGAGGACGGCCATTTCGGCGCCCACCTGCGCCGCATGCGCGGCATCTATGCGAAACGCCAGAGCAAGCTGCGCGACACGCTGGCCGCGCACCTGGGCGACTGGCTGGCCGAAGGGGATGCGCCCCGCCCCGACCAGATTGCGCTATTGGGCGGTGCGGCCGGCATGCACCTGACGCTGCGCCTGCCGACGGGACTGGACGACCAAGGGCTGGCCCGGCAACTGGGCGAGATGGGTTTGCTCGCACCGGCGCTCAGCAGCTACTGTTTGAGCACACCGCCCTTCCCCGGCCTGGTGTTGGGCTATGGCGGCGCAGATGACGCGACGCTGATGCTGGCGGCAGTGAAGCTGGCGCGTTTCCTTGCGGAAACGCTACGGCGCCACAATATCAAGAACGAATGAAGCCTTCGAAAGCACCTTATGCAAGCGCAACACTGGGATGAACTGAGCTTCGGTCAAGGGTACGCCGAGCTTGGCGACACCTTCTCTACCGACGTCGCGGGCACGCCGCTGGCGTCGCCGCACCTTGTTGCGTGGAACGCGGAACTGGCTGCACAACTGGGCCTGGATGAAGCGCTTGCCGCACATGACGATACAGCAGCCATCTTCGCCGGCAACGTCGCACCGCACGGCGCCCGCAGCATCGCCACAGTCTACAGCGGCCATCAGTTCGGCGTGTGGGCCGGTCAGCTGGGCGACGGCCGCGCGCTGCTGCTGGGCGAATTGAGCGGGCAGGAGATCCAGCTCAAGGGCGCCGGCCGCACGCCCTACTCGCGCGGCGCCGACGGCCGCGCCGTGCTGCGCTCGTCCATCCGCGAATACCTGTGCTCGGAAGCGATGCACGGCCTGCGCATCCCCACAACGCGCGCCTTGGCGCTGGTCGCCAGCCCCGAGCCCGTCTGGCGCGAGACGCTGGAGACGGCCGCCGTGGTGACGCGCGTGGCGCCCAGCTTCCTGCGCTTCGGCCATTTCGAGCACTTCTACTACGGCGGCCGGCACGAGGAGCTGAAGCGGCTGGCCGACTACGCCATTGCGCGCTATTTCCCCGAAGCGCTGGCTGAGGCGAATCACTACCAGGCCATGCTCGACACGGTCGTCGCCCGTACGGCCGATCTGATCGCCCAATGGCAGGCCGTGGGCTTCTGCCACGGCGTGATGAACACGGACAATATGTCGCTCCTGGGCCTGACGCTGGACTACGGCCCCTACGGCTTCCTGGACCATTTCGACGCGGGTCATATCTGCAACCATTCCGACCACGCGGGCCGCTATAGCTATGGCAACCAGCCGGAAATCGGCCTGTTCAACCTCAACTGCCTGGCTCAAGCGCTCCTACCGATGCTGGACCGGGACGAGGCAATTGCCGCGCTCAAGCGCTACCAGGGCTTGTTCGAAGCCGCCCTGGAAGACGCCTTCCGCGCCAAGCTGGGCCTGACGACGGTACAGCCGGACGACTGGGACCTGATGATTGCGCTGTTTGACCAGATGCAGGCTAGCGCGACGGACTGGACGCGCTTCTGGCGCAGTCTGGCGCAGTTCGACAGTGCGCCCGGCGCCGCCAACACGACCCTGCGTGACCAGTTCGTCGAGCGCGAGGCTTTCGACGCCTGGGCAGAGCGCTATCGGCAGCGTTTGTCACAGGAAAGCAGCGTCGATCTCGAGCGCCGTGTGCGGATGAATACGGTGAATCCCAAGTATGTGCTACGCAACCATATGGCAGAGACGGCCATCCGGATGGCGACGCAGGGTGATTTCAGCGAGGTCGCGCGCGTACAGGCACTGCTGGCGAGGCCGTTTGATGAACAGCCGGAGCACGAGGCCTATGCAGGACTACCGCCTGATTGGGCGAATGCCTTGAGCGTCAGCTGCTCGTCGTAGCGCTCAGGCGCGGCAGCAAGCCATAGAGAGCCTGCTCGAACGCCTCCGGCTTGCGCAGGATCAGCTCCAGAACCTGCCTTTCGCCCAAGTCGCCTTCGTATTCGATGCGTAGCACGGGCTTGAAGAAGAAGGTACGACGAGCGACAGCCCGGACATTGCCCAAGGGGACGGCGACATCCAGGTCGAATATCTCCGGCAGGAAGAACAGCGAGAAGGGAAACTCGGGGGCCACCTTGAGCTCATGCCGCGTCAAGCTGATGCACAAGCAGCCGTTGGCGCTGCCGATGAGCATCCACCAATGGCGCAGCGAGCGGCCCGAGGAAAAGCGCTCCGAGAAGACGGCATCCACCGGCGTTCGGGCGACGATGGGCTTGTCCCGTGTCAGGCGGAACAGCAAGGAAGCCAGCCCGCCGAATACCAGCCACGCGAATATCATCAGGGCAGCGACGTGAAAATGCTGCCGCAGGAAGATGACTACCTCGTTCAAAACAAGTCCCCCTGCTCGACGGGCGCCTCGCTGACCACTGCCTTCGCCTCGCCGCGCGCAAATGTCAGGCGCAGCGGTTGGCCGATGCGTAGCTGCGTCGAATCGCGCACCAAAGTACCATCCTGCATCGCTACCAGGCTATAGCCGCGCGCCAGCACGGCCTCCGGATTGAGGGCCAGCAGACGACCGGCAAAAGCCTCGACGCGCCCCTTGCTGCGCTCCAGGCGCCGCGCCAGCTGCACCTGCATGGCGCCGCCGTATTGATCGACTCGGCGCTGCATGGCACTCATATCGGGGCGCTCGTGGCGGAAACGCTGACCCAGGCCGGTCAGGCGCCAGCGTGTCGCCTCCATGCGCCGCGTCATACTCTGGCGCCGCCGTAGGTCGAGCTGGCGTAGCGCGTCGACCTGACGGCGCAGGCGCTCACCCGGATGGACCAGACGCCGGCCCAGATAGTCCCAGCGCTGCATGGCCGCCTGCAGGCGATGGCGCAGGGTGCGTTCCAGGCGCATCTGTCCTTGCATAAGTGTTGCCAAGAGCGCTTCGCGGTCCGGCGATACCAGTTCGGCCGCAGCCGTGGGTGTGGGGGCGCGCAGGTCGGCGGCGAAATCGGCGATGGTGAAGTCCGTCTCGTGCCCCACGCCGCTCACGACGGGGATGGCGCTGGCCGCGATGGCGCGGGCAACGATCTCCTCATTGAAGGACCACAGGTCTTCGATGCTGCCACCACCGCGGCAGACGATCAGCACATCCACCTCGGCGCGGGCGTTGGCACGTCCGATCATGGCGGCAATCGTATCGGCCGAGCCTTCACCCTGGACGGCGGTCGGGTAGAGGATGACGGGGATATGTGGTGCGCGGCGACGCAGCGTGGTGAGCACGTCGCGCAACGCTGCTGCCTGGGGCGAGGTAACGATGCCGATGGCCCGCGGCGCAGCCGGCAGCGCCCGCTTGCGCGCCGTGTCGAACAGGCCTTCCGCCGCCAGTTTCACCTTGAGCTTTTCAAATGCTTCGAACAGCGCACCGAGCCCCGCCGGGCGCATGCTCTCAACGTTCAGCTGATAGTCCCCGCGCGCCTCGTACAGCGTGACACTGGCGCGCGCCTCCACCTTCAGCCCCTCGCGTGGCTTGAACGGCAAGAGCATGGCGCGGTTGCGGAACATGACGCTGCGCACCTGGGCGCCCGCGTCCTTGAGCGAAAAGTAACAGTGCCCGCTGGCGGCAATGGTGAGATTGGAAATTTCGCCACTCACCCACAACAGCGGCAACTCCCGTTCCAGCAAGCCTTTCACCGTCCGGTTCAATTCGGTGACGGAAAAAACTGCGTTCGGGCTTGACAAGTGCGTATTCATTGGAGGGTAAGACCGGTTTCATCCACATTGACAAAGGCGGGCGCGCCTGTTTCTGCAAATTTTGACACAGCTGTTACAGCAAATACTTAAGTTATTGTTTTATATATATTTATTTGATTCGCCATTTTTTTGGGCAAGCCAACACGGGGCTTGATCTACGGGCTTATTTTCGATTATTCGCCGGTTTGCCCACAATTTTATCCACAGGCTGTGTGCACAATTCGGTAAGGTCGCGCCGGCACTAGGGTTTTGCCATTTTTCACGGCCTGCGGGAACCCTG
>JAFAKZ010000465.1 GCA_019234745.1 Burkholderiales bacterium | reverse complement strand
TCGGTACCGATATAGAGCGGCAGATGGCGGCCCTCGTGGTCGAGCCAGGCCGGCATATTGACGGCCGCGACCACGCTGGAGGCAGCCTGCGCGCCGCCGGCGACGAATGCGGCCAGGAGAAATGCGGGGATGGTCATGCGCATGGGCTTCTTCCTTGAATAGAACCTGTCACGGTTGCGTGGAACGGAATCTTCCTTAATACCTTGTTGGCGGCCGACGGTTTACGCGGTATCCGCTCGGTTATAATCGGCACTTTGCCGTGGCGCGAGGCAGCTCGCCTGTGCCCCGGCCGCACGACCCCATCAGGATAGCCGATATGCAAGAGCACTACCGCCCAGCCGACGTCGAAGCCGCCGCCCAGGAGCACTGGCGCGCCCGCCATGCCTACCGCGTGGTGGAAGACGAGCATAAGCAAAAGTTCTACGCCTGCTCGATGCTGCCCTACCCTTCGGGCAAGCTGCATATGGGCCACGTGCGCAACTACACGATCAACGATATGTTGGCGCGCCACCTGCGGATGAAGGGCTACAACGTGCTCATGCCCATGGGCTGGGACGCCTTCGGCCTGCCGGCAGAAAACGCCGCCATCGCCTCGGGCAAGAGCCCGGCCGAGTGGACCTACGCGAATATCGCCGACATGAAGGCGCAAATGCAGCCCCTGGGCCTCGCCTTCGATTGGTCGCGCGAAGTGGCGACTTGTGACCCCAAATATTACCAATGGAACCAGTGGCTCTTCCTGAAGATGCTGGAGAAGGGCATCGCCTACAAGAAGACACAGGTGGTGAACTGGGACCCGATCGACCAGACCGTGCTCGCCAACGAGCAGGTGATCGACGGCAAGGGTTGGCGCTCGGGCGCCGTGGTCGAGAAGCGCGAGATCCCCGGCTACTACTTCGGCATCACGCAGTACGCCGACGAGCTGCTCGACTGTATCGACAAGCTGGACGGCTGGCCCGACCAGGTACGCGCCATGCAGCGCAACTGGATAGGCAAGAGCGAGGGCGTACGCTTCGCCTTCCCGCACGATATCCGCGATGCCGCCGGCAAGCTGATCCAGGACGGCAAGCTGTTCGTGTTCACCACACGCGCCGACACCATCATGGGCGTGACTTTCTGTGCCGTGGCGGCCGAGCACCCACTCGCCACCCGTGCGGCGGAACTGAAGCCCGAACTGGCCGGCTTTATCGAGGCCTGCAAGCTGGGCGGCACGACCGAGGCGGAACTCGCCACCAAGGAAAAGGAAGGTCAGCCCACGGGCCTGTTCGTCACCCACCCGCTCACCGGCGAGCAGGTGGAAGTGTGGATCGGCAACTATGTGCTGATGAGCTATGGCGACGGTGCCGTGATGGGCGTACCGGCGCACGACGAGCGCGACTTTGCGTTTGCCAAGAAGTATGGCCTGGCCATCAAGCAGGTCGTCACAGCCAAGGACGAAGTATTCAGCACAGACGCTTGGGCCGAATGGTATGGCGACAAACAGCGCGCCAGCTGTGTGAACTCGGGTAAATACGACGGCCTGGCCTACCAGGCGGCCGTCGACGCCGTGGCGGCCGACCTCGCGGCCCGCGGCCTGGGCGAGAAGAAGACCACCTGGCGCCTGCGCGACTGGGGCATCAGCCGCCAGCGCTACTGGGGCACGCCCATCCCCATCATCCACTGCGCCGACTGCGGCGACGTGCCCGTGCCCTACGAAGACCTGCCCGTGGTGCTGCCGACCGACTGCGTGCCGGACGGCTCGGGCAACCCGCTGAACAAGCGCGAGGACTTCCTGCACGTCGATTGCCCCAAGTGCGGCAAGCCGGCGCGGCGCGAGACGGACACGATGGACACCTTCGTCGATTCGTCCTGGTACTTCATGCGCTATACCTGCCCAGATGCCGCCACCATGGTGGACGAGCGCAACGACTACTGGATGGCGATGGACCAGTATATCGGCGGCGTGGAGCATGCCGTGCTGCACCTCTTGTACGCGCGCTTCTGGACCAAGGTCATGCGCGATATGGGCATGGTCAAGATCGACGAGCCGTTCACGCGCCTGTTTACGCAGGGCATGCTGCTCAACGAGTGCTACTTCCGCGACGTGCTGGACGAAGCCTCGGGCCAGCACAAGAAGCAGTGGTTCTACCCGAACGAAGTGGAAGTGCAGTTCGACGACAAGGGCCGCCCCATCGCCGCCACGCTGAAGGCGGACGGCCAGCCCGTCGTGCTGGGCGGCATCGAGA
This sequence comes from Burkholderiales bacterium, assembly GCA_019234745.1. Lineage (GTDB taxonomy): Bacteria > Pseudomonadota > Gammaproteobacteria > Burkholderiales > Chitinimonadaceae > JAFAKZ01. Next base: position 20 of record JAFAKZ010000465.1, on the reverse strand, counting down.
AGATGTCCAAGTCCAAGAAC
>JAFAKZ010000447.1 GCA_019234745.1 Burkholderiales bacterium | reverse complement strand
TATGAGGCTGCGCGTACCCGCATGGTCACTTTGGCCGGCATCGCTGTCGCCAGCTGCGTGTTCACCGCATGGTGGTTCAGTCGTCGCCTCCTGCGCCAACTGGGAGGCGAGCCTGATTATGCGGCCGAAGTGGCGCGGGCCGTCGCGTGCGGGCGGCTGGACCTGACCATCGTCACGGCAGCGAACGACCACGACAGCCTGCTCTACGCGCTGCGCTTCATGGTGGAAGCGCTGCGCCGCATCATTGGAGAGATCGGGCAGACTGCCACCATCCTGGGCGAGGCTTCGCGGCAAGTCAGCGATACAGCGCAGCATTTGCGGGTGACTGCCACGCAGCAGGCGGCGAACCTGGAAGAGACGGCTGCCGCGCTGGAACAGTTCACAGCCGGTATCGCGCACAATCACGACAACGCGCGCCACACCGATACGACAGCCGCCGCGGCAGCAGCTGAAGCGCAGGCGAGCGGCGTCGCCATGACGCATTCGGTCGATGCCATGCACCGTATCCAACAGCAGATCGGCGTGATCGACGAGATCGCGCATCGCACCAATCTGCTGGCGCTCAACGCCGCCATCGAGGCGGCGCGGGCTGGCCAGCATGGGCGCGGTTTTTCCGTACTGGCCGCCGAAATCCGGCGCCTGGCCGAGAGCTGCCAAACCACGGCGCACGACATCGTCAGCGTGGCGAACGACAGCGTGCTGCGGGTCATGCATGCGGGCGAACTGCTCAACGCCCTGATACCGCATATCGCCCAGACCTCGCAACTGGTGCGCGAGATCAGCGTCAATTCGGACTATCAGGCGGAAGGGGCTAACCAGGCGAGCGTAGTGGTCAACGACCTGTCGCAGATCACGCAACGTACGGCCGCAACGGCCGAGGAGCTGGCCGCCACAGCGGAAGAACTGAACGCGCAGGCGGAGCAGCTCACCACCATGATCGCCTACTTCACTGTCGATGGTGCCGCAGCGGTGTGACGCCTTGCTCCCTGACATCTCGTCGTAACTGGACGTGCAAATTGCCTTGCAAGTCCGTCCATATCTGGTTTGCAAAGAATATATAATGCAAGGAGAAAATATGCGGATAATGCACCGCCCAGCGCGGTGCAGACAAAACAGGTTGTTCCATGTCCAAATACGACAGCATGACGCAAGACCCCATGCTGCGGCCCCCGGCGTTCCTGTCGAACCTGCCGCCCGGCCGTCGCGAATACCGTCTTGCCGTCGCCCTGGCCGCCGTTTCGCTACTTGTCTTCCTGATTGCCGCCCCCTTCGCTACCACGCCGCTGCCCAAGCAATGGGCCTTTATCCCGGTCTACGAGTCCGCGCTCGTCATCAACGACCTGATTACGAGCGTGCTGCTGTTCGGGCAGTTTCTCATCAACCGTACGCGCGCCATGCTGGTACTGGTCTGCGCCTATGCCTTCACCGCGCTCATGGCGGCTGTGCACGCCTTGAGCTTCCCTGGCCTGTTCGGCGCCCAGGGCGTGATCGGCGGCGACGCGCAAACCACGGCCTGGCTGTATATGTTCTGGCATGCTGGTTTCCCCGTGCTCGTCATGGCTTACGCGCGGCTTGACGGCCAGATTGCCGCTCCGCTCCGCCGCACCATGCCGCTCGCGATCGGAAGCGTCGTACTCGGCGTGCTGGTCATTGCCTTGCTGGCCACACTGGGCGAGCACACCCTGCTGCCTTCCATCATGCAGGGCAACGGCTATTCGTCCATCATGCGCGGCGTGGCAACCTCCGTTTGGGCGCTGAGTGCCCTGGCCCTGTATTCGCTCTGGAAGCGGCGCACCCAGTCTGTGCTCGACATGTGGCTGATGGTCACGATGTGCTCCTGGCTATGCGATATCGGCCTCTCGGCCGTGTTCAACGGCGGCCGCTTCGACCTGGGCTTCTACGCCGGGCGCATGTTCGGCCTGCTTGCGGCGAGCTTCGTGCTGTGCGTGCTGCTGATCGAGAACGGCTGGATGTATCTGCGCCTGCTCGACACCACGCGCGAGCTGCAGCGCCTCAGCACCGTCGATGCGCTCACCAGCATCGCCAACCGCCGCGCTTTCGACGATGCCTTGGCCGGAGAGTGGCGCCGTGCCATCCGTAACAACACGATGCTGTCGCTGCTGCTGATCGACGTCGACCACTTCAAGCTCTACAACGACCACTACGGCCATGTGGCCGGCGACGAATGCCTGAAGTCGGTTGCTGGTGTTCTCGGCCGCATGGCGCAGCGTTCCGGCGAGCTGGCGGCGCGCTACGGCGGCGAAGAGTTCGCCGTGCTCTTGCCCTACCTCGATATGCATGAAGTGCTGGAACTGGCTGAGCGCATCCGCAGCGACCTGGCCGAATTGGCACTGCCGCATGCGGCGTCCAGGGTCGGCAACAAGGTCACCGTCAGCATCGGCGTCGCCAGCATACGGCCCGCCAGCATCCAGGCTGAACAGGGTGTGCTGGCCGGCAGCGGCCTTACCGTCGACCCCGTCGCCTTGGTCGTCGCAGCCGACGAGGCACTCTACTTCGCCAAGGAAGCGGGGCGCAACCGCGTGTCAGTCAGCGGCGTGACGGGCGATACCGCCTTAGCGGCCTGAACCGGCACATCCCCTTCGCTCTCTCCTTCCACCCTAAGTCTCTTTGATGTTCCTGACTTGACCATTTCTCGTATTGGAGAGAATATCTCTAATATGGAAAATACGGATATCGACCATGACGCCGTCGACCGCTTGATGGCACGGCGCCTCAAGGACCTGCGTGCAGACCGTGGCTGGTCGCTGGACGAATTGGCCCGCCGCAGCGGCGTCAGCCGCGCCACGCTATCGCGCCTGGAAAACCACGAGGTCAGTGCAACCACGGCAGTGCTGAGCAAGCTCTGCGCTGCCTATGGTCTCACCATGTCGCGCCTGATGCGCATGGTGGAGGACCAATTCCAGCCCGTGGTACGGCCGGCCGAGCAGCCCCTATGGATCGACCCGGACAAGGGCTTCCGGCGCCGTTCCATCTCACCGCCGGCACAAAGCCTGGTGGGCGAAGTGCTGCAGTGCGAGCTGCCACCGAATACGTGCATCGACTACGACGACTCCCCGCGGCCTGGCCTGGAGCATCACCTGGTGCTGCTGGAAGGCCGACTGGATATGACCGTAGGTGGCGAACGCCACGCGCTACAGCCGGGCGACTGCCTGCGCTACCAGCTGTTTGGGCCAAGCAGTTTCGTGACGGGCGCCGAGGGCGCGCGCTATTTCCTGTTTCTCGCATAAGTGATGCATGTGATGACCTACAGCGTGGCAGCGGAAAGTTCCCGCTCACCTGATGCAACGACGCTGATGCAGGCGCTCTCACAGCGTCTGGCGGCCATTACGGGCGATAGCGGCAACACGTCCTACCAGCTCGACGACCTGGATGACCGCCGGGCCTGTTTTGCCGTCGCGCGCGATGCTGCGGGCCGGCCGCTGGGTTGCGGCGCCTTGCGGCCGCTCGAGGGCAATATTGCGGAACTGAAGCGGATGTATGCCCAAGAGAATAGTGCAGGCGTCGGCACCGCCGTCCTTGCTTATTTGGAGCGGCAGGCACAGGTGCTGGGATATGGGGCAATCAGGCTGGAGACGCGGCGCGTCAATGAGCGTGCGGTCGCGTTTTATCTGGACAAGGGATACCGCGTCATTCCCAATTACGGGCGCTATGTAGGGAATGAGCGCGCAGTGTGTTTTGAGAAGCGACTGAATGATATGAATAAGGTGCAAGACATGGACATCCGCATCGACGACCTGCGCAGCCCGGAAATCATCGGCCTCCTGGAAGAACACCTGGCCGATATGTACCGCGTATCGCCGCCGGAGAGCGTGCATGCGCTCGATCTCGACGGCCTGCGCCGGCCGGAGATCACGTTCTGGAGCATATGGGAAGGCGAGCAACTGGCCGGTTGCATCGCGCTGAAGGAGCTCGATGCCCAGCACGGCGAGATCAAGTCCATGCGCACCGCGTCCTCGTTCCGCGGCAAGGGCGCCGGCAAGCGGCTCTTGCAGCATTTGCTGGCCGAAGCGGCGCGGCGGGATTATCGGCGCCTGAGCCTGGAGACGGGGCCGCAGGCGTTTTTCGAGCCGGCCCGTACGCTCTACGCCCGCTTCGGCTTCGAATCTTGTGGGCCGTTTGCCGACTATTGGGACGACCCATTCAGCGTGTTCATGACACGGGCCGTCTAATCGCGGCACGATGTTCGATCGTTGACAAACGAGCGTTTGATCGGCAGTCTTCTCGCACTATTCAGAAGGAGGCTTGCCGATGAAGGCCAGCACGTTCAAGACGCTGCTCAACCTGTGGCCACCCTTTCTGCTCACGGGAATCCATGTCACGCGCGTCACGCCGGACTACCGCGAGGTGGACTGCAGGCTTACCCTGCGCTGGTACAACCGCAATTACGTGGGTACGCACTTCGGCGGCAGCCTGTTCGCCATGACCGACCCCTGGTACATGCTGATGCTCATGCAGATCCTGGGGCGCGACTACTTCGTGTGGGACCAACGCGCCAGCATTGATTTCCTTGCACCGGGGCGCGGCAAGGTGACGGCGAAATTCCGCATCGACGACGCCATCCTGGCCGAGATTCGCGAACGCACGGCAGGCGGCGACAAGTACCTGCACGACTTCGTGGTGGATATCGTCGACCAGAAAGGCGAAGTCGTCGCCCGCGTGACCAAGACGCTGTACCTCCGCAAGAAACCCGCCAAGCGTTGAGGTCTCCGGGCAGACATCGTGGCCGCAGCGGCACGACTCCCCTGTTTGTAAGAGAGTTCCTCACAACCGGATACGCCCCGACCAAATAGTTGTGTCTTCTGCCACAGCAAGCGCCGCAAAGCGGTAGTTATCCCGAAAAATTTGGCCTATATGCTGAATTTGCCGGCGGGACAGCGGCGCGTTATGCACAGCGCTGTGTGGGCGCACACCGGGGAGTACATGCTTAATTTCTTCGGATCGAAGACCTATATCGACATCCAGCTTGGCGAGCTGTATCGATCGCGCGGCCGCTGGCGCGGCACGATCGACATCGGCCACCACGACGCCGTGCCATTGGCCATCAGCGGAGGCTGGCGCGGGCCCGACCCGGAAGCACTGGCGGCCGCACGACAACTTGCCGCCACCTTTCATGAGCATCTGACGGTCATCGCCGACGCCCTCTACGGCCATTACGAACAGGCTGCCGCCCACTTTGCCGGCACGCCGCTCGCCACGATTACGTCGTCGGAGACGGCGCTTGGATTCGCCAACCTGCATAGCGTGGCTGTGAGTCCTCTGGATGGCGAGATGACGGTCGAATACGTCTACATGGTGGACTGGGATGACGAGCACCTACTAGGTGCGCGCTTCCAGGGCGATCGCCTGGTCGACTTTTGCGGAAGCACGGTGCCGGCCTGACCGTGCAACATCGAACTTCAGACACATTGTTCCGATAGCATGGAGGGTGGCGCCCCAGCTGCCGGACTATTGCACTGCGGGCGTAAGAAGTTTCTTGACGCCAGCAGCATTTCGACCAATATAGTAACCGTCGATTGAAATGCCGCACGTTCAAAGGGAATACGTTGATCATCGTACGATGTAGCGCTTGGCTTCGCCCATGCCTGGCCGCCTGTATGGCTTTCACCGGCCTGGCAGCCACGGCGGAAACGGCCGCGCCGGTGCCTAGTGTCGCAAGCTTCGACCCGATTGCCGTACAGACGATCTACCCGCCGCTCAAACCCCACGGTTCGGCCGACGAGGCCTTGGAAAGCGGTCACGTCAGCACGCTGGCCTTCCCCATGGCCAAGCCGGCCAGCAAGCCCTGGCGCATCGCCTTCCTGTTTCCCCACCTGAAAGACCCGTACTGGGTCGGTTGCAGCTATGGCGTGATCACCGAGGCGCAGCGTCTGGGCGTCGCCGTCGACATCCTGCCGGCCGAAGGCTATGACGATATGGTGGGCCAATTGCGCAAGATGGACGAGGCGATTGCCGCCCGCTACGACGCCATTGTGATCTCGCCCCTGAGTCAGACAGCCAATAACGCATCTATTGCCAAGGCGCGTGCTGCCGGCATACCCGTGTTCGAGCTGGCCAACGACAGCACGAGCGACGACCTCACGACCAAGATCACCACCTCGCTTAAGGGCATGGGTGTCGAGGCGACGCTGTGGGCCGTGCACGATGCGCAGGCGCGCGGCATGAAGTCCATCAATGTGGCGCTCCTGCCTGGCCCGGCCGACGCGGGCTGGGTGAAAGGCGAGGTTGCAGGTACCCAGGATGTGGCGCGGCGCGCGCCCATCAACGTGAATATCCTTGACATCAAGTACGGCGACAGCGACCGCATCGGCCAGACCGAGCTCACGGCCGCGCTCTTGGCGAAGTACGGCGACAAGATCAATTACCTGATAGGCTGCACGGGTTGCGCGCCGGCCGCCATCCTGCCCATCCACGAGGCGGGCTTGAGCGGCAAGATACGCATTGTGGCCTACGACCTCACGCGTGAAATCGCCGACGACATCAAGCGTGGCGACATCGTCGCCTCGGCCGATACGAAGGGCGTGAGCCAGGCACGCGTCGCCATCGACGCCGCCGTGAATTTCCTGGAGGGGCGCAGCAAGACGCCACCACACACCATGCTGATCCAGATTGGCCTGGTCGACCGCCATAACTACGCGCGCTATCGCTTCGACACCTCGACGGCGCCTGAAGGCTTCGCCCCCATACTGAGCTACCGGCCCGCACCCAAGCCATGAAGATTCACCGCCTGCGCGACCAACTGCTGCTGGGAGCCGTCGCCGTGGGCTTGGTCGTGGTGCTCGCGTCCATGGTGGCTGTCTCAATCGTCATCCGCCAGCAGCATCTGGACCAGGCCAATACCTCGCTGCGCAAGGCGTTCCAGATCGTCGACGACGTCGGTAACGACTACCGCGACAACCTGGTCAGTGCCTCGCGCGAGTTGGCCGGGCAGCGCAACCTGGGTTCTACGATCTGGTACCTGGCGCAGTACGCCCAGGCCAATGTCGACCGCGAAACGCTGTTCAACACCTATCGCCAGCTCACCAAGGACACGGACAAGGTGGGGCGCGTGGCGCGGCTGGCACGTATCGCCATTTACGACGCGAACGGCAATCTGATCTCGTTCGCTGCAAACGTGAAGGGCAAGACGCGCGCGGGCTTCGTCGACCGCAGTGGCGCGCGGGCTGCGCTGCTGAGTGCCGGGCTGACGGCCGGCGACGAGATCAGCCTCGACAATCTCAAACCCAGCGACGGCGCCGAGCAACTGGGCATCACGCTCGGCCGCGCCATGCCCGTGCACGAAAATGTGTTCTACACCCTGGTCGACGGCATGCTGGCCATCGAGTGCGACGAGCCGGTGTTGGGTTTGGCTTTCGATCCGAACAGTGGCGCACAGGGCGTCAAGCAGCTCGGCCTGGTCGTGACCATCAAGCCATTCGATCAGCTCTTCGTCAGGCGCCTGGACCGGCTCACCGACCTGCAGGTCAACGTCTTCACGGCCACTGGCCTCGGCAGCGGCAGCCTGCCCGACTACCAGCGCCCGGACTGGAGCGGCGCCACAGTAGGCAAGGGCAATGCCGGCAATGCCTTGGTATTCAACGAGATCCGGGTGGCGGGCGGCGACTACTACCAGGGCCTGATGCCGATCTATGCGGACCGCCAGCTCATCGGCACGGTGGCCGTGCTGCAGTCGAAATCGGTCGTGAGCGAATATACCTGGGAGATGCTGCGCATCCTGGCCGTGATCGTCGCGTGCTGCCTGCTGCTGATCCTGCCGTTCGCCTGGTTCTTCGCGACCTCGATTTCCCAGCCGCTTACCACCATCAGCCGCATCTTCCGCGACATGGCGAGCGGCTCGCAGAACAGCGAAGCTTGGGCCAGGGAATTGGATGGCTTGGACATGGCGAACGAAGAACTAGGCGACCTGGCGCATAGCTTCCGCGCCATGTACGACGCCGTGCAGGAGAAAATCCGCCAAATCAACGAGATCAACGCTTCTCTTGAGCAGAAGATCACCGTGCGTACGGCCGAGCTGGAGCGGGCCAAGGAGCGCGCGGAGGCGGCCACGCGCGCCAAGAGCGATTTCCTGGCCAATATGAGCCACGAAATCCGCACGCCGATGAACGCCATCATCGGCTTGAGCCGCCTGTGTCTGCGCACCGATCTGCAGACCCAGCAACGCGACTACGTGGAGAAGACCTTCCAGGCGGGGCAGTCGCTCTTGGGCATCCTCAACGACATCCTCGACTTCTCCAAGATCGAGGCCGGCAAGCTGGTCGTCGAATCCATTCCATTCGACCTCGAACAAGTCTTCAGCAAGCTCGCCGCCGTGTGTGCCACGCATGCGCACGAAAAGAACCTGGAGCTGGTGTTCGACGTGGCCCCCCTCTACGCTGCGCCGGTGGCCGCCGCTACCCAGCGCCTGGTGGGCGATCCGCTACGCCTGGGCCAGGTGTTGCTCAATCTGGTGAATAACGCCATCAAGTTTACCGAGCACGGCGAAATCGTGGTCGCCGCACGGGCGAGGGCGCAAGGCCAGGACTGGATAGAGCTGGAATTCGACGTGCGCGACACGGGCATAGGCATGAACACGGAACAGAGCAGCCGCCTGTTCCAAGCCTTCTCCCAGGTCGATAGCTCGCACACGCGCAAGTACGGCGGTACGGGGCTCGGTCTGTCCATCTGCAAGAAGCTCGTGGAGCTGATGGATGGCGAACTCAGCGTAAGCAGCACGGTGGGGCAGGGCTCCGTATTCCGCTTCGATGTGCGGCTGACCTACAAGCCGACACGTGCCGGCGCCGCCGGGCGCCTGCCGCCGGAGATGGCGGGGCAGCGCGTACTGGTGGTAGACGACAACCGCTGCGCGGGCGAAGCGCTGGCCGCGACGCTACAAGCGATGGCCATGCGTGCCGACTATGTCGCAGGTGGCCGCGATGCCCTGACCGCACTCGAAGCGACCGGGGCCGATCCCTACCAGCTGGTGATGCTGGATTGCCGCATGCCGGGCTGGGACGGTGCCGAGACGCTGCATCAGATTCGTGCCAGCAATACGCTTGGTGCCCTGCCAGCCATCGTCATGTTGACGACGCCGGAAGGCGAGGGCATGCCCGTGCGCGGTGATGCGGCCCAACTTGCGGCCGTGCTGGCCAAGCCGGTGAACCCCGCCGCGTTGGTCGAAGCACTGTGCGAAGCTTTCGATATCCGCCCCGATCCGCGTACCGCTGGCACCGGGCTGGACGACGACGGTCGGTGGCAGCTCGCCGGCATGCACGTGCTGCTGGTCGAGGACAATGCGATCAACCAGCAGATCGCCATCGAAATCCTCAGCGCCGCCGGTATCTCGGTGGACCTGGCCGAGAACGGCCGCATCGCCGTGGACAAGGTCATGGCGGGTGGTCGCTATGCGCTGGTGCTGATGGATGTTCAGATGCCCGAAATGGATGGTCTGGCCGCCACCGCCGCTATCCGCGAGGACGCGCGCTTCGCGGGGCTGCCCATCATCGCCATGACGGCGCACGCGCTGGCCGAGGAGCGAGAGCGCTGCCTGGCCGCCGGCATGAACGACCATGTCGCCAAGCCCATCGACGCGAATACCCTGTTCGCTGCCATGGCGCACTGGAGCAAGGCGACTCCCGGTGGTACCGTGCCTGCGCCTGCTCGCGTGGAGCCCGCGGCGGCATTCGGCACGGGCTACGACCTGGGCGATGGCTTGCGCCGGGTGGGTGGCAACGCCAAGTTGTTCCGCCGTTTGCTCGCACGCTTCCTGGAAGGCTATAGCGATGCTGGCGCGCGCATCGTGGCGGCGGCCAAGGCGGGCGACCGGGAGACGGTGACGCTGATCTCGCACAATGTGCGCGGCATCGCCGCCAACCTGGGCTTCCCGCCGCTGGCCGAGGTAGCGGGCGAGCTGGAAAACGCGGCCGACCCGCTGGCCGGCACGGTGCTGGCCCGCTTTACCGACGCATTGGAGATCGGCCTGGCCGTGACGCGTGAAGGCCTGGAGACCACGGTCTAAGGCCATCCCATCTGCGCTGTGCTTCGGCGCTGAGCTCCCTATACACCCCCTGCATTTCGCGCCCTCGGCATGCACTTGGCGCTGCCCGGCGGTCGATTCGTCTTATCCCCAAGCGGCATCGCAGCGCACTGGCCAACATGCAGCCATCGCAATCCGCGAGTCCATCACAAGGGGAGAAGCCATGAAGCTGTTCGTTCAATTCGCACTCGCTGCCGCATGTGCCGGCACGGGCCTGGTTCAAGCCGCCGACCTGACCGTCGACATCGCCGGTGTAAAGAGCACCAAGGGCAAGGTGCTGGTTGCCGCCTACAGCCGCGCCGAGGACTTTCTCAAGCGGCCCGCCGGCACGGCGGCCATCGATGCCAAGCCGGGTACGGTAAGGGTGGTCATCGCCAACCTGCCGGCAGGCGACTACGCGCTCAGCACCTTCCAGGACGAGAACGACAACGGCCAGCTTGATTCGAACCTGGTCGGCATGCCCATCGAGCCCTACGGCTTCGGCAACGATGCGGTGGGTCGCTTCGGGCCGCCCAGCTTCGAGCAGTCGCGTGTACATCTGCCGGAAGCGGGTAGCACCGTTACCATAAATCTGCGCTAAGGAGCGATGCCATGGACCGACGCCATTTCTTGCGCGGCATGGCCGCCGGCGGCGCGATGCTGGCGCTGCCGGCCTGGGCGCGCGCAGACGAGACCCGCGACGCCTATCTCGCAAACCTGTCGACCCACCCGCGCACGGCAGCGCTCAAGGGTTGTACGGCCGATATGCTAAGCGGCTCGGCGGCGGTCGAAGGCCGCTGGCCTTCTGATTTGCACGGCACCTTCTATCGCAACGGCCCGGCCCGCTTCGAGCTGGGCGGCGAGCGCTACCATCACTGGTTCGACGGCGACGGCATGGTGCAGGCCTGGCACATCGACGCTGGCCGCGTGCGGCACGAGGCGCGCTTTGTCCGCACGCGGAAATACGAGGAGGAGTCAGCCGCCGGCGAGTTTCTCTATCCCGCTTTCGACACCGATATCGAGCGCCGACCCGTGGGTAGCAACGACACGGTCAATACGGCCAATACGAATGCCGTGCCCCACGCGGGCAGGCTGTATGCGCTATGGGAGGGCGGTTCGGCCACGGAGCTCGATCCGGCCAACCTCGCGACGCGCGGCACCAAGACCTGGCGCGCCGATCTCGCCGCCATGCCATTTTCTGCCCACCCCAAGGTCACGCCAGATGGCACGTTGTGGAATTTCGGCGTCGTCTTCGGCGGCGACAAGCTCTTGCTGTGGCGCATCGACGCCGACGGTAGCCTGGGCAAGTTCGGCATGGTGGACGTGCCTCAGCTCGCCATGGTGCACGACTTCGTCGTGACGGCGCGCTACATGGTCTTCCTCGTGCCGCCCTATGAGGTGCACTTCGCACCGCACACGAGCTACTTGGATGCGCATGTCTGGAACGGCAGCCGGCCCATGCGCGCCGTGGTGGTCGACCGTGCCGACTTCACGCTGCGCCGCATCGTCGAGATGCCGGCGGGCATGGTGTTCCATTTCGGTAATGGCTGGGACGAGGGCAACACCATCCGCTTCGACGCCTGCCTGTCACGCGATGACAGCATCGTCAAGGCGCTGGGTAGCGTCATGCGCGGCGAGGTAAGGCACCACGTGGCGGCATCGAATTCCGTTCTCGTCACGCTCGACTTGGCGCGCGGTACGGCGCGCAGCGAAACCCTGCTGGGCGCGACGGAATTCCCCCGTGTCGCTGCCGCCGATGTAGGCCGCCGCTATCGCCAGCTTTACCTGACGACGGATCGCAATGCGGCCGACTTCGGCATGACAGGGGTGGCCTGCGTCGATATCGACAGCGGCCGCGTGGATCGCTACGACTATGGGCCGGGCTGGATCGTGGAGGAGCACATCCCGGTACCCAAGGCGTCGGGCAAGGGCCAATGGCTGCTGGGTGCGGCCTACGACGTCTCAGGGCGGCAGACGGTGCTCGCTGTGTTCGACGCCGCCCATGTATCGCACGGCCCCGTGGCGCGTGCGCGCCTGCCCTATGCGGCGCCCCTTTGCTTCCACGGCAACTTCCTGGCGGCCTGAGTCGACAATTGGCGCCGCTGGCGCGCAACTGGCGATGCGCACATGCAGCTTCGTCTCATCGGGCAGCGGCTTCCCGGCGGCGCGCACACAATGGCTACACCAACACTAGGAGAACGACATGCTGAGCAATACACAACTGCAGGCGCGGATCGAATTGCCGGCAGCCGCCCGGCTGCGCTTTATGGCTAGGGTCATGGGCGAGCTGGCGATCGCCGCCATCATGCTCGCCTTCGATTGGTCGACGACCGGTTCCAT
>JAFAKZ010000440.1 GCA_019234745.1 Burkholderiales bacterium | reverse complement strand
TGTGCCGTGGCCCGCGCCCGCTCCACGCTGGCCGTGGCGGCTGCGGCGCCCAGCTTCTGGGCGTTGACGCTGCGCTGCGTCAGGACGATCTCGTTGTCGAGCGAGGCAAGCGTCGCCTGCGCCTTGGCCAGCGTCTGCTGGAAGGGGCGCGGGTCGATCTGGAACAGCACATCGCCGCGCTTGACGGCCTCGTTGTCGCGCACGTCCATCTCCACAATGCGGCCGCTGACTTCCGGCGTGACGAGCACCGTGTCGGCATAGGCGTAGGCGTCGTCCGTGCGGGGTGACTTGTCCAGATAGTGGACGATGTAGAGGCCCGTGCCTAGGACGGCAAGGACGAGGATGAGCGCAATGGCGCGGCCGGCAAAGCGCGGGGATTCGGTGGACATATGCTGAGCCTCGTCTTAATTCTGGAAAAACGTGAGCCACGCCACAAGCGCGGCAAGGACGGCGACGATGGGTGACAGCCAGGGCACGGTGGTGCGCCCGATGCGCTCGGCTACGGCATCCACGGCCAGCAGCCGGTGCAGGACGGTGGCGACTGCGATGCCGCCGACGATGCAGAACAGCCAATCCGGGAAGAAGGCTCCCAGTACATTGATGGATGGCGACTCGGCGCATCCACCGAGCAGGCTGCTCAGCACAAGAGGGGCGAGGATTTTTCTCATGCAAATCGTCTCCAGATGACGGTGCGGCGCCGCTCCAGCCGGTGCGCTTAACGAGAATAGGTCGAATCGCTGGGTGCCGCTGAAAGCATTCTCATACTTTATATTGCCTAGGCAATCATTGTCAAGGCGTGTTTATTGAAAAGACGTCGAAGGCACGGTGGCTTACACGCACTTGGGGCACTACGTTATTGGCATCGCAGGCCACTCGTGGCCATGCTGGGAGTTCACTGCCGAATACATTCGCGGCTGTTGACGCAATCACAAGGCAGTGGGCCGAACAGATCAATGCGACGGCCTCTACGCTGAATGCCATGGTCAAGAAGTTCACGGTGCGCTCGGTAAGGCTTGATACTGCGGGGGCGGGGTATGGGTGGGCGCCCCATTGGGCACGCTATTGGCTAGTCTTCGGGGGGGATGCCGCCTTCGGGCGTGATGCAGACATTGTCGATCGTCTCGATCCATTTCTTGGCAGCGGGCGAGAGGCAAGCATCCTTCAACCAGCCGAATTCGATGGACCATTCCAGCACTGGGTCGACCAGCGCGCAGACGGCAAATTCACTGCGGTCGAGCTGCTGGATTTCCGTTCTGGGCAGGAGTACGACGCCCACTCCCATGCGCACCATTTCCAGGATAAGGCTAGTTTGCGTGCTGCGCCCTGCGATGTGCGGCTTGAAGCCGGCCTGATGGCAGGCATCCATGATGCGTTGATTCAGCACGAAGGCATTCGTGAACAGGATCAACGTCTCATCCTCCAGGTCGCGCATGCGAACTTCGGGGACGCGTGACCAGCGTGAACGGGCGGGCGCCACGAGCGCCAGGCGGTCGTGGATGACCATGCAGCTGTCGAAGCGCTGTTTGTCGATGGGCGCCACCATGGCGCCGATTTCCAGCTCTCCGTCGATCAGCTTGGCCTCGATGACGCGTGAGCCGTCCTCCACCAGCTTGAGTTCGACACCCGGGTAGCGCTGCTTGAAGGTGCTGATCAGGCTTACGAAAAAGCGCGGCCCGAGCGGCACGACACCCAGGCGCAGCTCGCCCGTGGTGACTTCGTTCATGTCCTGCAGCTGTCGTTCCATGCGCCTGATCTGGGCAAGGATCGCTTCGGCGTGTTCCAGCGCGATCAGGCCGGCGCTGGTAAGGTGTACTCGCCGCGTGCTGCGCTGAAACAGCGAGTGGCCGAGCTTTTCCTCGAGCTGGCGCACCAGCTTGCTCACGGTTGGCTGTGTCATGTGGAGCTTGTCGGCAGTGGCAGTGAAGCTACTGGTGCGGGCCAGCGTGACGAAAACGCGCAGTGCTCGGAAGTCCATGGTTTATTCCAAGTCAGGCTGCATCTTAGGCCATCGTCGGTCTGATATTGGCCTGGATGAAGGTGTATGCTGATGCTTGATTGTAATTCATGCAGATTCGGCATGAATCAGATCATGCTAATTCATCAATGCAGTCCCCGCTTTGCAATATTGTGTCGGGCAAGTCCTGACGATGTTCGCATGAACCAAGCGACAGCGGCGGGCAAGTGATTGCGTGGGGCCCGATTCGTATTCCGGCCAACGCAATCGATTGGATGAAGAGAATCTGTTATGCCGCGTTGATGCTTCATTGAGTGCGCCTGAAACCGATCTCTCTTTGCAGTTTCCAGATCCGTTTCTTCATAGGAGCACTCACGTGCGAGCACGCCTCACTGTTGCCTGGCGCATTGCCAGCCTGATGATCATTTCCCTTGCGGCCTTCCTGGTACTGGGTGTCCTCGCCCTGACCCGGCTGAGCGCGGCGCAGGAGCGCCTGCGTCAGGTCGACCGCGTCTCCCTCAATGCCGTCGACCTGTCGCGCAGCATGCACATGCGCCTGGTGGGCGTGCGATTGGCCTTCGTGCGCCATATTGCCGTATCGACGCCCGAGGCCAAGCAGAAGGCCGACCAGGAACTTCAGACGAATATCGACGCCTTCAACAAGCTGATCGACGAATACCTGAAGTTGCCTGTGTCGGACGCCGACAAGCAGCCGGTGCTGAAGCTGCGGACCCTGCTGGGCGATTACCTGACCTCGGGCGAGCCCACGCTGCAGAAGTCGCGCGCGATGGACCCAAACGACCCACCGCAGTTGAACAATCCGCAGTTGCAGAGCATCGCAAAGGAGGTGGGCGAGGTGGTGGACCAGGTCGTCCATAACACGCGGGCGGCGGCTGACGCGCAGGCGCAGGATGCCGAGCTGCAGTACGAACAGACGCGCAGTGCGGTAATTGCCATCATCATTGGTGGCACGGTGGTCGTATTGGGCATTGGCATCTTCCTGCAGCGCTCCATCACCCAGCCGCTGAACGAGGTGCGTTCCGCGCTTGCCTATGTGGCCGATGAGCTGGATTTCACGCGCCGGGTGAACCACGCGGGCGACGACGAATTCGCTGACGCCTGCCAATCCATCAACAACCTGCTGGACAACCTGCAGGGCGGCTTCCGCGACATGGCCGAATCGGTCTCGGACGTGGCCAAGGCCGCGAACGGTATGCGTGGTACATCGGCCGAGATGGCATCGAGTTCCGCGATGGCGGCGGACGCGTCGGCCAGTATCGCAGCCACGGTGGAGCAGATGACGGTGAGCATCGGCTACGTGGGCGACCGCGCCCAGGCGGCCAACGAGCTGGCGCAGGTGGCGGGCGGCATGGCGAGCGAGGGCGAAGCCGCCATGTTGAACATGAGTGGCCGCATCGATCACGCCGTGACGGTAGTGCAGGCTGCCTCCGAGCAGGTCAATAGCCTGCGTACGGAAGTCATCAGTATTGGTGCCGTGACTAGCGCGATCAAGGAAATCGCCGACCAGACCAATCTGCTGGCCCTGAATGCCGCCATCGAAGCGGCACGGGCTGGCGAGCAGGGACGCGGCTTTGCCGTAGTGGCCGACGAGGTACGCAAGTTGGCCGAGCGCACGGCGCGCGCCACGCTGGAGATCGAGAACATGATCGATTCGGTGCAGCAGGGCGCAACCGACGCTGTTACCAGTATCGACAACGTCGTATTGGGCGTGCGCGAAGATGCCCGCCTGACGGGGGAGGCGCGCGACCTCATCGTCGCCATTCGCGAGCGCACGGAAGCTGCTGGGGAGCTGGTGTCGGAAATTGCCATCGCCATCAACGAGCAGGTGAGTGCAAGCAACGCGATCGCCCAGCAGATCGAGCGCATCGCACAAATCTCTGAGGAGAACAGCGCAGCTGCCGGCACTTCGTCGGACGCGGCGCTCAACCTGGACGGCCTGGCCTCGAGCATGAACGAGACGATGGCCCAATATCAGGTCTAGCCATGGAGTGCGAACAAACGAACCCCTACGATGGCGCCTTGCTGAACGAGGACGCCGAGATTTCCGAGCCGAGCGCAACCGTGGCTGGGTGCGACACCGTTATGATACTGCCCGGCCACTACTGCGCCACGCGCTGCGATGTGACATTGGTCACCGTGCTAGGCTCGTGCGTTGCGGTCTGCCTGTACGACCCCGTAAACGGCGTGGCAGGTATGAATCATTACCTTTTGCCCGAACCACCGGGTCTCCCCCAGGCGACAAGCGAGATACCCACACGCTATGGCACGGCGGCGGTGGCAATGTTGGTGGGTGAGATGCTGGCCGAGGGCGCCGAACGCCAGCACATGGTGGCAAAGGTGTTCGGCGGCGCCAGCGTCCTGCGCGACATTCCGGACCACCAGCGCGTTGGCCCGCGCAATGTGGCGTTCGCCCTCGGCTACCTGCGCAATGCAGGTATTCCGGTGGTGCAGTACGACGTAGGTGGGATAGGTGCGCGCTCGGTCAGCCTCCGTACGCGCGACGGCAGGGTGGCCGTACGAAGGTCTGCGCAGTACGTCAATCTGGCGGCCTAGGAAGCCTCTGATTGCGTACCCGATCCCGGGCACTTGAATGTCGAATTGCCGCGCTGACTCGGTTCGATACTACGGTGTCGTTCCTGCTTCTGTTCCGGAAGGACTGGTCGGCACGACGCGTGCAACGACGTACAGGTGTCGTCCACTGTTTTCTTCCTGGCCGTCATTGTTCGCGTTGCAGCCTGAACGTGGCCGGGGTGAGGTGCGGCAGGTAGGGTTGGATCTGACAGGTCCTGGCCGTCAATCTCCAGGGGGCAGGGCAGGGTAATCGGCGGCTGAGCGGTGTTCCATGGCGCTGCTTGGCGCAGCGATGCCAACCGCGCTCTTGGCGCTCGCGAGCTTGTCCTTCGCCTTCATCGTCAGCGTCTTGCCCATGCGATCGCGCAGCGGCGTGCCGCTCTTCGGGACGATGCGG
>JAFAKZ010000362.1 GCA_019234745.1 Burkholderiales bacterium | reverse complement strand
GAGCGCGCCATGGCCCTGCAACCACAAAGTGCCGATGCGCTGGTCAATCGGGGCCATATCCTGCAGTCCACGGGCCGCTATGCGGAAGCGATGCGCGACTATGCGCAGGCCCTGGCCATCGCCCCGCAGCACGCCGGTGCCAACTGGAACCGCGCCCTGTTGCTACTCCTGCAGGGTGACTATGCCGCCGGCTGGGCTGCCTACGAGTGGCGCTGGCAGGAGCATGGCGTGGCGCTGCCCTGGATGTCGCTGCCTCAACCGCGCTGGCTGGGCGAGGGCGATATCGCCGGCAAGACGCTGCTCTTGCATGCCGAGCAGGGCCTGGGCGACACGATCCAGTTCTGCCGCTATATCCCGCTGCTGGAAGCGCGCGGCGCGCGCGTGCTGGTGGCGGCGCCGCCTACGCTGGCGGCCATCGTCGCCAGCGTCAGTTCCACCGCCACCGTACTGGAGCCGGGCAAGGCGCTGCCCGACTTCGACCTGCACTGCCCCATGGGCAGCCTGCCGCTGGCCTGCCGGACCACCTTGGAGGCTGTCCCCGCCACCATCCCCTACATCACCGCAGACCCGGCCCTGCGCGCCGCCTGGTGCGCCAAGCTGGGGTCGCGCAGCAAGCGGCGCATCGGCCTCGTCTGGTCGGGCGGGGAAGGGCATAAGCAGGACCGCCAGCGCAGCATGGCGTTTGCACGGCTGCTGCCGCTGCTCGAGATCGACGTCGAATTCCACTCGTTACAGCAGGCCGTACGCGCGAGCGATGATGTGGCGCTGCAGGCCTCGTCCGTCATCCGCCATGAAGCCGAACTCACCAGCTTCGCCGACACGGCAGCACTGGTGGCGGAAATGGACCTCATCATCAGCGTGGACACCTCCGTCGCCCACCTGGCCGGCGCCCTGGGCGTACCGACCTGGATACTCTTGGCCTTCACGCCCGACTTCCGCTGGATGCTGGAACGCAGCGATACGCCCTGGTACCCGACGGCACGGCTGTTCCGCCAGCCGGCGCTGGATGACTGGGAGAGCGTGATCGAAGCAGCGCGAAATGCGCTGGCCGATGCCGGCTAGGTGCAGCGCGCCGCTATGCCAGCACGGCCCGATAGTGCGCTTCCAGCGCGCGCACCAGGGCGGGACTATCGAAGGCGGGCGTGGCCGCGAGCACCTCGCGTGTAACCCGCCGCTTTAGCGCCTGCAAGGCCGCTGCGTCAGTCCCGAGATGGACGGCGATGTCGATGTATTGCTGCCAGTCGGCCGCAATCAATTCCGGCAAGCCGGCCGCGCCGAGCAGGCTACCGGCCACGCGCGAAGCGAACGAGCGGCCGGAGACGGTGACGATGGGCACGCCCGCCCACAGCGCGTCGCTCGCGCCCGTATGGGCGTTGAAGGGGAAGCTGTCGAGAAACAGGTCGGCGTGCGCGATGCGCGCCAGATGCTCGGCGTGCGGGAGATGCCTGGCGAAATGGAGGCGCCGACCGTCGACGCCATGCGTGGCAGAGGTGGCGCGCAGATTGGCGATGGCCGTCTCGTTCTGGCACAGCAGCCAGAGCACGCTATTGGGAACGGCCCGCATTATCGTCATCCAGTGGGCAAATACGGCCGGCGTGATCTTGTAGACCTGATTGAGATAGCAATAGACGCAGGCGTCGTCCGGTAGGCCGTGGTCGGCACGGCTGCCCGCCAGGCCGAAGCGGCGCTGCCGGTCGTTCGGCTGGAAGCAGGCCGGCAACCGCAGCAGCTTCTCGTCGTAGAACGCCTCGAACTCAGCGGGAACAACATAGCCGTCGCAAATCAGGTAGTCGACACAGCCCGGCGCACCGAGACTGCCCGTGTACCCGACCCAGTGCATCTGCACGGGTGCGAGCCGCTGCGCGAGCAACGCCACGCGCGACCCCGCCGTGTATCCGCCCAGGTCTACCAGGATGTCGGGCTGGTCCTGCCGTATGCGTTGCACGAGTTCGGCATCGCTTGCGTCATGCAGGTCGTTGAAGCGGTCGCAGTCGCGCGCGACGCGTTGCCGCACATCGCTGTCGTCGCGTTTGCCGTAGGCGTAGCACAGGACTTCGAATTCGCTCCTATCGTGCAGGCCAAATACTTCGGCAACGAGGTGCCCTACCGGGTGGTTGCAGATATCTGCGGAGAAGTAGCCCAAGCGGATCTTGCGGCGCGTGCGGCGGGACGCCCCGGGGGAGGGTTGCACACTGTCGAGGCCACGCTGCTTAGCCTCCTTGCGGGCCACCTGCTGCAGGATGGCGGGGTCGTCCGTCAGCGACAGCAGCTCGAACGAACGGGCATCGCGCCGCGCGGCCAAGGCCTCGGCCGACAAGGTGTGGGCGGCCATCGACGCTTCGTCGCCCCATATCGCCAGCTGCCGGCGCGCGTGCCACAGCAGCGGTTGCGCATCGGCGAACTGCGCGTCGCCCGGCGCGATCGCAGCCAGATGGCGTTCGGCCTCCTCCCACTGGCGCGTACCGAACAGCATCGAGCCAAGGTTGAACAGAATCTCCCCCGCCCTGGGCTCAATCTGCAGGGCTCGATGCAGCCATTCGATGGCCTGCGCCTCGCACCCAAGCCTGGCGGCGACCATGGCGCCGTTGGTCCAGGCCCGCCAGCAGGCCGGCCACGTGGCCAAGAGCTGCTCGTACTTGCTCAGCGCCGCCTCCAGTTCGCCCGATGCGGCCAAGGCCTCAGAACCCAAGAAGGGAAATTCGTAGTGCTGCGGCCACCGTTGCGCGCCACGTTCGCTCAGCTCGGCCAGCGCCCCGTGCGCCGATGCGGCCAGCAACGCCGTGCCGTAGTGTAGCCAAGCCTCGACCTGGTCCTGGCCTGGGCCATCGACATAGGCCTTGAGGACTGCCAGCGCATGCGAGTGCGCCCCGGCCGACTGTAAGAGGAACGCGAGGTTGGCTATATAGCGGAACTCGCGGGGCACGAGTGTCGCGGCGACGGTAACGTGATCGATGGCGGCAGTCAAGTCGCCGGCCTGGGAAGCGTAGTAGCCCAGCGTGTTGGCAGACTCCGCACGCACACCCGTGTCCGTCAGCGCCTGCCAGTGGCGCACGGCAGATTCGCGGTCGCCCTGCGCGAGGGACGCCATCATCGCTTCGTAAGCAGCTTGATCCTGATGCACGTTGTCCTCGATTGCGAGCCGTTGCGCACGATGACGCAACGCTGGGCGGCTTCACGTGAAACGCCTTGTGCCGGCAATCTTAGCGCGGGCCGCCGCCCCAAGGAAACCTGGATTCGGCGGCGACGGTATGCATGCAAACCCACGATCTCACCCCGGATTACGCGGCGGGTCGGGCACAAAGCCCTCGTCCGGGAAGGCCTGTGGCCGCAAGGGGTGGCGGGTATTGGGCAGGATGCCGGCCAGCACCAGGTTGCGGCGGCTGTCGTAGCGTACGGAAAGCACCTCGTAGGGGTGCGAGCTGGCACGCTCGAAATCCGTCATGGTGACTTCGGAATGCTCGATATCGCCATGCCCCGTGCCGAGCTGCTGGGCCGGCGCCGGGGCTGCCGAGGCGGGAGCCGCCCGGTTGGACGCGGCACCGGCGGCTGACTTCTCCGCCTTGGCCATATCGGCCGGTGCTGCGTTGTGGCTCAGGAAGGGCACCGGGGCCGGCGGCGGGGGCGGCAACTGGCGCTCGCGGAATACGGCGGCGCCGATGATGCCCACGTTGTCGGGGCGATCGGTGCGCGCGGCATAGCTGTCGGGCAGGTCGGTGAAATAGAACTGCGCCACTTCCGCCATGGACTTGCGCCATCCGGTAATGGTGGCCGTCTGCCAGGGGTCGAGCACATAGCCCGTTTGGTTCGAGCGCGCCGTCTTGCCATTCACGGCGTTCACGCCGTCGACCGACAGCACCACCATCACGCGCTCACCGGTCTTGTTGCGCACGGTGAGCTGGTAG
>JAFAKZ010000364.1 GCA_019234745.1 Burkholderiales bacterium | reverse complement strand
TGACGGTTTTGCGGGCTTTGCCGCCTTCTGCCGGATGTGATTTTATGTCAGCGGCATCGAAGGGCGGCCCCCGCCCTCACCACGGCATCAGCCACAACAACCGGGAGTCAAGGGAATGCAGGAGAGGCTACAGTTCTACATCGACGGCAAGTGGGTGAACCCCGTCACGCCGAAGACCATCGACGTCATCAACCCCGCAACGGAAGAGCCCTTCGCGCGCATCTCCATGGGTTCGAAGGCCGACGTGGACAAGGCGGTCGCTGCCGCCCGCAAGGCTTTCGAGACCTGGTCGCGCACCACGCGCGAAGAGCGCCTCGCGCTGCTGCAAAAGGTGATCGGCGTCTATCAGACGAAGTACGAGGAGATCGCAAAGGCCATCTCGATGGAGATGGGCGCGCCGATGTGGCTGAGCAAGGCCGCGCAGGCCGCGACCGGCATGGGCCACCTCGCCGAGATCGTGAAGATCCTCAAGGACTATCCGTTCGAGGAAAAGCGCGGCACCACCGCGTTGGTGAAAGAGCCGGTCGGCGTCTGCGGTCTCATCACGCCGTGGAACTGGCCGATCAATCAGATCGTCTGCAAGGTCGCGCCCGCGCTCGCCGCTGGCTGCACCGTCGTTCTGAAACCCTCGGAAGTCGCGCCGATGAACGCGATGCTGTTCGCCGATGTGCTGCACGAGGCGGGCGTCCCGCCGGGCGTGTTCAACCTCGTCAACGGCGACGGCCCGACGGTCGGCGAAGCGATGTCGGCGCATCCGGGCATCGACATGATGTCGTTCACCGGCTCGACCCGCGCCGGCGTAGCAGTGGCGAAGGCCGCTGCCGATACCGTGAAGCGCGTCGCGCAGGAGCTGGGCGGCAAGTCGCCGAACATCGTGCTCGAAGATGCCGACCTGACGAAGGCGGTTTCGGGCGGCGTCATGCAGATGATGACCAATTCGGGCCAGTCCTGTAACGCGCCCTCGCGCATGTTCGTGCCGAAGACCAAGAACGACCAGGCCATCGCGATCGCCAAAGCGACCGTCGAGAAGGTCAAGGTTGCTCCGCCGGATTCGCCGGAGTCGACTCCCGGTGTCATCGGCCCGGTCGTCTCCGAAGTGCAGTTCAACAAGATCCAGGCCCTCATCCAGAAGGGTATCGACGAAGGCGCCACGCTGGTCGCCGGCGGCGTAGGTCGTCCGGAAGGCTTGAATCGGGGCTATTACGTTCGTCCCACGGTCTTCGCGAACGTCACCAACGACATGACCATTGCGCGTGAGGAGATCTTCGGGCCTGTGCTCTGCATGATCCCGTATGAGACGGAAGAAGACGCCATCCGCATGGCGAACGACACCGTCTATGGTCTCTCCGGCTACGTTCAGTCCGGCGACATCGAGCACGCCCGCAAGGTCGCCTCGCGTATCCGCGCAGGCAACGTGCACATCAACGGCGCCGGCGGCGACTTCTCCGCGCCCTTCGGCGGCTACAAGCAGTCCGGCAACGGCCGCGACAAGAGCCTGCACGCGCTGGAAAAGTACACGGAGCTGAAGTCGACGCTGATTCGCCTGCGTTAGCCAGCGCGTCAACGACCGGTACGGGCCTCGCACACCACCTCAGGCAAGGACAGGCAGGAGGTGGGCGCCCGTATCGAGCCTCCGTATCGCTCGACGCCGCGGCTACGACGGAGATAAAACCGTGACAATATCTTCTGCCGCGATCAGCGCGGCGTGTCAACATGTCAATCCATCCTGTGTTGTACACGCCCATCAACCGCCATCAATCTGCTTGTAGTCACCTGAAAAATAAATTAAAACAACCGCCGTATCGTTGAAGATTTCTATTCGATTTCGCTGCTTGCGCCGGCCATTGCGTTGAAAAACCCGGGCCGATTGATTGCAAGTTATATGTGAGTATATTTTGAGAAAATTATTCCAGAAATGGTTCGACCGGCAATCGGTCGAAGAAGAGGCGCAGGCCATCGTTGCGGAAGCCGTCCAGCTTCCCACCCTGCAGGCAATGCAATCACTATCGGACTGGCTGGAACGCGATATCGCGGGCCCGGACCACAGCAAGACCAGGTTATCGCTCCTGCAGGCGATCGATCATGATCTACGCGTACTGATCGAATCCGCCTTGGCCGACATGGTGGACGGGCACGCCAATTTTGCCCGCCTGTCCGTGCTGCTCAAGGCGACGAGACAGTTCGCCACCGTCATACTCGCAGCATATTCCTCCGCGCTGCGCGATGAAGCCAAATCCCTTGCAGCCAAACCGGAACAGGCGAGACTTGTCCGTGACGCCATCGCCAACTGCTTGTACTGGATCGGACGGGAGTACCTGCTGGCCTATGTGCAAGAGCGCGATCTGCACAGCTTGCCCTGGCGCAATATCGGAGACCTGGTGGCATTTGCCGCAGGCCTGGCACAAGACGCGGCCGCACCGACCACGTCACAAGGCGATAAGAGCCAGATCGACAAGCAACTGGCACGGCTGCTGATCCTTGCACGCACGTTGACAACGGATTTTCACGGTCGCGCCCTCTTGATTGCAGACAAGCTGGCGGAGCTGCTGGCAGGCTTCGTGACTGTCGCGCATCAGCAATTGGCAGGCGCACCCGACTCCCGCATTTACGAGGGGGGCAAGGCCGAGCCTATCTTGGCTGTACCCAACATGAGCACAGCGCCGCGCATGGTCTACTACGGGCTATTCGCGTGCCAGTCGCAACTCGACGATCTGGAGGCGATCATCATGCGCCGCCATCAGGTACCTGCCAAGATCGATCCCAAGCAGTTGCTCAACGTGCCGGAAACACTATCCGTAATCCGTTATCTGAAGAAGCGCTGGGCCGGTCAGGAAGTCAAGCGCGGCGCCGAGCGGCGACCGGTGAAAGGCAAGCTGCTTGTATCCTATGGCCTGGACGGTATTCACGGCCTAGGTGCGGCGCGGAAGGCAAGGGACTGGGCGCTGGAATCCGAGGTTGGCGCGATTCTGCGCGTAGAAGCGCTCACACAGGCGCAGGCAGAGGCCGAAATGGCCTCCAAGCTCGCCGAGCACGAAGACCACGTGCACGCGGCCGAAGCCCTCAATATGAGCAGCAACGGTATCGGCTTTGAAATCTCGGGGGCAAAGAAGCCCGCTACGGTTGGGGACCTCATCTGCCTGCGAACGGAGAAAGATCTGAAATGGCACCTGGGCATCATCCGCCGCGTGTTCACCGAGCGCTACCCCGCGCAGACCGTAGGCGTGCAGCTCATTTCCTCACGTCCGGAGTCAGTGCGTCTGATTGCCAAGGGCGACAGCCAGGTGTTGGGCCCAAGCAATGACGACGATGTCAAAACGGCCCCAAAGGTCGTCTACGCTCGCCCGGAACCGAGAAACGATAATCAACACCTATTGATCAGCGTTGATCCAGACCTGACTGTCGGTAATCATTACGCGGCGCTGATGACCGAGGACGGCGACAAACTGCTGCGCGTCGATGCGCTTAAGGAAGTCGGCGTGGGTCGCGTCGTGTATCGTTGCGAGCGCGTCGCGTGAAGCACCACCCGTAGCGTTACGACGATGCCGGCAAGCCGGCAATTGCTCTACTCGGCGCAACGCGCACGAAGACAGCGCGCCGGCTCACGACAGAATGCGCAGGTATATGGTGAACATCCGCCCCGCCACGCTAGACGATGCAACTGCCATCGTCGCTATCTACAACCGCTACGTTGCGGAGACGGCCATCTCTTTCGAGGAAGTGCCGGTAGACGGGCCAACGATGCAGGGGCGCATCCAAGGCGTACTGGACGCGGGCCTGCCTTGGCTGGTGGCCGAATATGGCGGGAACGTGCTGGGCTATGCCTATGCGACCCCTTGGCGCACCCGTTCAGCCTACCGATACGCCGCAGAAAGCACGGTCTATCTCTCACCCGACGCACAGGGCCGCGGTATCGGCAGCGCACTGTACACGGCGCTGATTGGTCAACTGCGTGAACGCAAACTGCACACCGTGATCGGCGGCATTGCGCAACCGAACGCGGCCAGCGTAGCGCTGCATGAGAAGCTGGGATTCAAGCGGGTAGCGATGTTCGAACAGGTCGGCTGGAAATTCGACCGCTGGGTAGACGTCGGCTACTGGCAGCTCGTTCTGGAAAGCCGCTGATCAGGTACCTGGGTACTTGACCAGCCCCCTCCCAGGCCTACATGCCGTGCCAGGGATTGACCTTGCGCCCCTCGGCATCCTTGAATTCGCCGAACAGGATGAACAGCAGGTCGATGATCATCCACACGCCAAGGCCGCCAAAGGTGCACAGCTGTATGACGGCAGGCTTCTTATAGCCTGCGTAGAAGCGGTGCGCGCCGAATACGCCGAACAGGACGCATAGTAGCGCCATCAGCATGCCGTCCTTGTCGCTTTCCTCGATCATGGCATTCTCGCTCATGGCGTCCCCCTGGATGTCGTTTCGTATTGGAAGCCTTGATAATAGAATGATCTGCCGCCACCTTGGAACACCCTGCGGCCAATTGTCCGCCCTTCCCTATATCCCGTTGGAGCGACGCATGCTGCGTGTTGCCTTGTTGAGTTGCCTGCTTGCCACATCCGCCCTGGCTCGCCCGCTTGTCGTGTGCGCGGATGCCGACCCGGATGGCTTCGACCCGGCGCAGTCGGCCAACAATACGACGCTGGCCGCGTCCGCCTATAAGATCTACAACAACCTGATCGAATACGAACCGGGCCCTTTCCGCTTCTCGCCCAGCCTGGCCGAGAGCTGGACCATCTCGCCCGACAGCCTGGTCTACACGCTCAAGCTGCGCCGCGGCGTGAAGTGGCAAACCACAGAATGGTTCAAACCCACGCGCGACTTCAATGCGGACGACGTGCTCTACACCATCGAGCGCCAGATCGACGCCAAGCACCCAGGCGCCAAGGGTGCGCCGGGCGGTTTCCCCTATGCGCTGTCGGGCGAATGGCGCAGCCTGTTCAAGTCGGTCGACAAGGTCGACGATTACACGGTGCGCCTAACGCTGGCCAAGCCTTATGCACCGCTGATGGAGCGCCTGGCCCACCCGGCCATGTCCATCGTGTCGGCCGAATACGGCGCCCAGCTGGAGCGCGCCGGTACACCCACACAGATCGCGACCAAACCCGTGGGCACCGGCCCCTATATCCTACAGCGCTTCGACCGCGGCGCGCAGATCCGCTACGACGCGAACCCGAATTATTTCCGCGGCCGCCCCGCCATCGACAAGCTGGTGATCTCCACCGTGCCCGACCCCGCCGTGCGTGTGCAAAAGCTGCTGGCGGGCGAATGCCAGCTGGCCGACAACATCAAGCCGCAGGACCTGCCGCGTCTGGCGGCCACGCCGAAGCTGGCGACCACGCCGCTGCGCGTGCAGTCGAGCAGCCAGTTGTTCTTCAATGTGGGCAAGAAGCCCTTCGACGACAAGCGCGTGCGCCAAGCGCTCGCGATGGCCATTGATCGCGCCACCATCGTGCGCAGTGTGTTCGACGGCCACGCGGAAGCAGGCAGTACGCCCTACTCGGCGCGCAGCCTGTGGGGTACGGAGAATGTTGCGGCAGCACCGGCCGACCCGGCCCATGCCAAGCAGCTACTGGCGCAGGCCGGCTATCCGAACGGCTTCGACGCGGAGATGTGGGTGCGCCCAGGCGGCTCCGGCACCAACCCGAACTTCGCCATGACGGCGCAGCTGATCCAGGCCGACTGGGCCAAGATTGGCGTCAAGCTCAAGCTGGTGAACATGGAATGGGTGGAGCTGGTGAAGAAGGCACGCGCGGGCGAAATGCCCAGCATGCTGTCGGGCTGGTCCGGCGCGCTCGACCCGGACGGCTTCTACAGCAACCTGACCAGCTGCGACGCGGCGCACAACGGCTATAACTTCGCCCAATGGTGCAGCCCGGCGGTCGACAAGCTGCTGGACAAGGCCCGCGCCACAACAGCGCAGGACGCGCGCAGCAAACTCTATATCGACGTGCAACACGCCATCGCCGACGAAGTCCCGTTTACGACCTTGGCCTACGCCTTGCCCGTGGTCGTGTACGACCGCAATCTGCAAGGTGTGGAACCGACGCCGAACGACAGCTACAAGGTGGAAAAGCTGCACTGGAAATAGCGCGCACCGAAATCTAACGAGCTAGGCTACCCCGCGGCGGCGGGGACGGGAGGGGTGGAGTCAATCAAGGGAAGCAGGTGCTTCAGGCCTCGCAACTGGCGAGCGCACGGGCTTCCCGGGCGCCTGCACCAATCGTTTAGATGAAGGCCACTCAGTCGAGCGGAATAGGCTCTTACATCTCACCCAGCAGCATATGCACGGCGCCCGGCTCGATATCGGCCATCAGCTTGAGCAGTACGTCCAGGCTCTCGTGCAGCGCGTCGAGCTGCGCCGGGCTCAGTTTGGACAAGGCATCCGGCAGCAGACCCTGGAACGGGCCCGGTGCGCGGCCCAGTACCGTTTCGCCCAATGAAGAGATAGACAGGTGCACCACGCGCTGGTCGCGGCTGGAGCGCTCGCGGCTCACCAGGCCCTGCTCGACCAGCTTCTCGATCAGGTTGCTGGCCGTGGACTGGTGGATGGCCAGGCCGCGGGCCAGGTCGCTCACGCGCAAGCCGGGCTCGGCCGCGATGCGCGACAAGGCCCACAGTTGCGCGCCCGATACACCGCACGCATCCTCGATAGCCTGGAAATGCTTGCGCACCGACTTGAAAATCACGCGGAACTGCTTGAGCACCTCGATGTCGACACGTGCCTCGTCGTCCTGCTTCTTGTCCTGCATCGGGAAATCAGCCTCGCTTAATATATTTTAAGTGTACCAGCAGGATCGCTGTTGTACATGTCTGGACTACGATACGTAATCTGATTCGCACCAACCTATAACAACGTGCGCAAACGCCTCACCATCCTGCTCGCGACACTCGCTCTGCCCGCCGCGGCCGACACGGCCTGCCGCTACCCCGACGCCACCGCAGCAGCCCGGGCTCTGTTTAGCGACTACCACGACTTCTACGCCCGCCCCAGGCCCGAACTCCGGCATATCCTTACCGACCGATTCCTCGACGTCATCGCCCGGGACATAGCCTGCCCACTTGGCGACCGCAGCTGCACGCCACCGGCCGACCCTTGGCTCAATGCCGCCAGCAGGGAGATCGCGGGGCCGCCCAGCTACAGCAAGGCGGGCGAGGAGGAGGACACGGCGACGGTGCGCATCAACTATCTGCTGCGCGGCGCACACGGCACGCCCCATATCCGCGAGGTCCTGATCTACGTAGTCAAGCCGGGCAAGGGAAATTGCTGGTTCGTCGACGACTTTCTGCCCAGCCCCTCGCAATCGCTGACGGAACGGGTTCGTGCGCAGTCCGATGCACGGAAATGAGCACACCTGGACGCTCAGCGCACCCGCTTCTTGCTGAACTCGTCTTCGATATTGTCGCGGTAGTAGCTGGCGGGTGAACCGCTTTCCAGGAAGCGCCGCGCGATTTCGTCGCCGACGCCCGTGTGCTGGACGATGCTGCCGTTGTCGAACTCGATTTCCAGCGCACGCCCGCTGCGGTCGTAGCCGGCCGATTTGATGCCGCCGCGGCGGATCGGCTTGCGTTCGATTGCCATCGTCTACTCCCTGTGGGCCATATTGGTCTGATCGCAGCTATGATAATCGTCGTTAACCATCAACAGGGATGACATACATGTCGAATCGCACTATTCAGCTGGACGACCACCTCTACGACTACCTGCTGCGCCACTCGCTGCGCGAACATCCGGCCCAGGCAGCGCTACGCGAAGCGACCCGGCCACACCCGCGCGGCGGCATGCAGATTTCGCCCGAGCAAGGCCAGTTCATGTCGCTGCTGGTGAAGCTGATCAGTGCGCGGCGCTGCATCGAGATCGGTGTATTCACCGGCTACAGCGCCCTCACCGTGGCCCTGGCCCTGCCCGAGGACGGCGAGATCATCGCCTGCGACATCAGCGACGAATACACTCGCATCGGTCAGCCGTTCTGGCGCGACGCCGGCGTGGCGCACAAGATCAAACTGCGCCTCGCACCGGCCGTCGACACGCTGGACGAGCTTATCAAGACAGGCAACGCGGGCAGCTTCGACTTCGCCTTTATCGATGCGGACAAGGTCAGCTACCCACACTACCTGGAGCGCTGCTATGCCCTGCTGCGCCCGGGCGGTCTGATCGCCATCGACAACGTGCTGTGGAGCGGCGCCGTGGCGAAACCGGCCACGGACGACGACACGGCGGCGCTACAGGCGCTCAACTCCAGCCTGCATGCAGACGAGCGTTTTGACGTATCGATGCTACCGATTGGCGACGGATTGACCCTAGCCAGGAAGCGGTAGACGCAGAAACGACAGCCGCCGTTCGTCAGCGTGGCGGGAAACATGAACTGCCCCTACAATCGGCGCCATGTTCCATGTCACGCGCTGCCCGAACTGCCATACCAGCTTCCGCGTTACCGAAGCCCATCTCGCCGCTTTCGAAGGCAAGGTGCGCTGCGGGCGCTGTGCATTTGTCTTTGATGCGCGTGAAAACTTCGTCGGCGAGACACCGGAGCCCAGGCCGGCACCCGTAGTGGTAGAAGCCGCTCCCACCGTGGTACCGCCACCAGTCCCGGCACCTGCATTTGTTGCAGAACGACCAGCCGCGTCCATTGCGCCGACACCAGTAGAGCTGCCCCCAGCGCCACCGCAGCCGGTCACCGTACCCGGAGCGGCCCAGCCGCTTGAAGCCAAGCGAGCGGACGGCGAGTTCTACGGTCTCGACACCATTTCCATTCAGCTCGATGCGGCCGCCGAGGCGGAACACGACGACGAGCCGGATTCGCTGGCCAGCCGCAGCCTGCAGCAGCTTGCCGCCGCGCTGGGCCAGGTGCGCGACGATGCCGCTTCGCTCGGTGAGGCCGACCCGTCCGGTCAGATGTTGGACCTGGACCTCGATATCGACGGCGCGCGCGGGCTGGAAGACGAAGCGGCCGAAACAATCGAAATCGGTGCAGCCGCGCACGACGACGAAGACATGGCGCGCTTCGACCTGGGCCACGTCGTTGCAACAGACCCGGACGCTTTCCCACCGCCGCTGCCTGAACACATTGTGCAGGCAAGCGATGCGGCAGACGACATCGTTGTCCCACCACCGATTACCGCCCACAGCGACGAAGCACCGATCAGCGCTTACGCGGAACCTGCGTTCGCCGAAGACGAAGCAGACCCCCCCCACATCACGGCAACAGATGCCGCACCCATCCCATCCGGTACCTACCGCCCCATCATGACGGCGGAAGACGAGAAGATGCTGCGCGTACCCGTCGGCCCCTCGCCGTGGCGCTGGCTGTGGAGCATCCCGGCTTTCCTCGCCCTGATCGCCCTGGTAGGCCAGCTCACCTATCGCTACCGCACCGATATCTCCGTGCAGCTGCCCGGCATCAGGCCGCGACTGGAACGCTTCTGCGCCATCACGGGCTGCCGACTGGATCTGCCCGCCCGCTCGGACTTCCTGCGCACGGAATGGTCCGAGATCAAGCCGGTGCCCGACCACGCCAATATCCTGCAGGTCGACGCCGTATTGCGTAACCAGGCCACCTTCGACCAGGCTCTCCCCTTGATGGAGCTGACGCTCACGGACGATACTGACCGCATCGTGGCGAAGAAGGTGTTCGACGCGCGCACCTATCTCGCCCCGCTGGCCGATGGCTCGCCGGCACCGCTGCCACCCAACCTGCCGGCAAACGGCGAGATGCATGTCTTCCTGCAGCTCGACCTGGGCGCCCTGCATTCGAGCGGATATTCGATCAACTGGCTGTACCCTTTGCCGAATTGATGCCTCGGGTGGCGCCCTCTTGCAATCGTAACCCTCGGCGACGATACTGAAACGAGTTCCGGGCCCATGGCCGCGTGAGCAATTCCGCCAGCACGGCGGCGCGCACCAAGGTCCTGCGCAGGTCACCCAACGGAGGACACATTTCATGGCAACAGTCATGCTGAACAACGAGCCGCTGGGCGTCGGGGGCCACTTCCCGCGCGTTGGCGATACGGCCCACAGCTTCATGCTGGTCGACACCAATCTGGGCGACGTGCCGCTCTCCAAGTTCATGGGCAAGCGCAAGGTCATCGCCGTGGTGCCCAGCGTGGACGCTGACGTTGGCCTGCGCGTAGCCCGTCAACTCGAAAGCATCGCCGACGGCTTCGCCAATACCCGGTGCTTCGTCGTGTCGATCGACACTCCCTATGCCCTGGGTCGCATCATCGCGAACGAAGGCTTCCGCAAGATCCAGCTGCTCTCCACCATGCGCGGCCGTGACTTCCACAAGGACTACGGCGTGATGATCACCGACGTGCCCCTGTCGGGCATGATGGCGACGGCACTGTTCGGCCTGGACGAGAACGATACCGTGGTCTACGCCGAACTGGTGCGTGACGTGAACGCCGAGCCGCAGTACGACAAGCTGGCCGACGCCATGTTGGCACCCGTAGGCTGAAGCAGGGGCTTGGTTTTTTAGCCAGCGGCCGCATCTTGTAGTAGCGGCGTCACGGTCCCAGCAAATAATCCAGTACGCCACGAGTCTCGAGCTCGTGGCGTTTCCATTCCAGCGCAATGCGCTACCCATCGAGGAACCAGCATGTCCACCGTTACCCTGCGCGGCAACCCCATCCCCGTCAACGGCACCTTCCCGGCAGTCGGCAGCACCGCCCCGGCTTTCTCGCTGGTTGCGCAAGACCTGTCCGATGTCACGCTCGACACCTACGCCGGCAAGCGCAAGGTGCTCAATATCTTCCCGAGCATCGACACGCCCACCTGTGCCATGTCCACGCGCAAGTTCAATGCAGAAGCCGACAAGCTGCCCAACACGGTCGTGCTGTGCGTATCGGCCGACCTGCCCTTCGCGCAGAAGCGCTTCTGCGGCGCCGAAGGTCTGACCAATGTGGTGACGCTCTCCACCATGCGTGGCCAGGACTTCATCAAGAATTACGGCGTGGAGATCGGTGCCGGCCCGCTGGCAGGCGTCACCGCCCGCGCCGTCATCGTGCTGGACGAGCACAACAAGGTGCTGCACTCGCAGCTGGTTAGTGAAATCGCCGACGAGCCGAACTACGACGCAGCCATCAAGGCCCTGGTCTGATCACCCTGTCAGCTGCAGCCAAAGCCGCCCTTGGGCGGCTTTTTATTTGTGCGCCTCGGGTGCGCCAAGCTGTTGCTGGCGCATGGACGATCATGTCCTAGAATGGATTTACGAGCACCGACCTGACCGGTAGCCGCACTACCGGATTCCCACACGACACAAGGAGCGCACCATGACCTTGGAAGAGATTTTCGAGAAGGCGTCTGGCAGGATGCCGATGGTACCGAAGGTCGTGCAGGAGCTATTGGCCAGCTTCGACCGCTCGGGCACAAATGTCGATGCCATCGTCGAACAGGTATCGCACGACCCAGTCCTGTCCGCCAAGGTCTTGCGGCTGGCCAATAGCGCACGCGTGAGTGGCGGCCATCCGGTGAAAAGTATCGACGATGCCGTGCTACGCCTGGGTTTCGACCAGTTGCGCCTCTTGGTCGTGTCGTCCGGCATGTCCAGCATGAATGTGGATAGCCCCACCTTCAAGCGCAAGGAGTTCTGGCTGCGCAGCTTCAAAACCGGCAACGTGGCCCGCTGGGCAGGCAAGCTCGCGAAGCTCGATACCAGCACGGCCTATACCTGTGGACTCTTGCACAATATCGGCGAACTGCTGATCCATATCGCGGCACCGACCGAGATGGAAAAGGTGGACCGAATGGTGGTGGCCGGCACCGACCGCGCCCAGGTGGAGAACATGGTGCTCGGTGTCGACCTCGCGATGGTCGGTGGCGAGCTGGCGCGGCGCTGGCAGTTCCCCATGGAAATCCAGCGCGCCATTGCCCAGCACCAGAATCCGGCCGCCTATGAGGAATTCGAGCCCTACTCAGGCGTCGTGGCGCTGGCCAATCTGCTGATCGCGCAATTCGACGCCAAGCTGGACGACGCGGACATTGCCACCCTGCTGCCCGCCCGCCTCCTGGACAAGCTGGGCATCGACGCGGCAACCATGGTCACCGGGCTGCCCGATGCGCGCGCCGCGTGCGAGGGCCTGGAAGAGCTGCTCTGAGCATCAGCCACCTCATGCGGCCAGCGCAGCATGAGGTTTGATCCGGTTCATGAATCGAGCGCTTGCCTGGGGTAGAATCCCGCCCGTATAGCCACCCCAAACATGCCATGTTGAATTTCCTGCCTGCCCCGCTACGCGGCATCCTGTCCACGCTGCTGCTTATCCTCAATACGCTTGCCTGCGGCGCCATCATCATCAGCCTGTCCGTTTTCAAGTTCGTCCTACCCTTCAAGGCCGTACGCCGCGTGCTCGACACCATTCTCAACGCGGTAGCCGAACGTTGGATTGGTAACAACAGCCTGTGGATGGGGCTGGCCCAGCGCATACGCTGGCGGGTGGAGGGTATCGATAACCTGCGCTACAAGGGTTGGTACCTGGTGGAGTCCAACCACCAGGGCTGGGTCGATATCTTCGTGCTGCAGAAGATATTCAACCGTCGCATCCCCTTCCTGAAGTTCTTCCTCAAGCGTCAACTGATCTTCGTGCCGGTGATTGGGCTGGCCTGGTGGGCACTGGACTTCCCCTTCATGAAACGCCGCTCGGAAGCTTGGCTCAAGAAGCACCCGGAACGCCGTGGCGAAGACCTGGAGACGACACGCCGCGCCTGCGAGAAGTTCAGCCTGATCCCGACTTCAGTCATGAACTTCCTGGAAGGCACACGCTTTACACGCCAGAAGCACGATGCCCAGCGCTCGCCCTTCACCCACCTGCTGCGCCCCAAGACGGGCGGCATCGCACTGGCGCTGAACGCCATGGGTGAGAAATTCCAGTCGCTGGTGGACGTGACCATCTTCTACCCGGAAGGCACGCCCAGCCTGTGGGACCTGCTGACGGGCCGCGTCAAACAGGTGGTGGTACAGGTGCGGGAGCTGCCCATCCCACGCGAATTCACCGTGGGCGACTACGCGGGCGACCCGGACTTCCGCGCGCAGATCCAGAACTGGATACACGAGCTATGGCAGGAGAAGGACCGGCGCTTGAGCGAGTTGCGCCGCGAATATGCGGCCATGGCGGCCGGCGCTACATCTGCTTGAACAGGTTGGCGTAAGCCCGGCTCACGGCCACCCGCTCTGGCCGCGAGCGTAGCTTGAGGGAAAGGTGGCCGGTGAAGTCGCGGCCCGCCTCTTCGATATCCCGCACGTTCACTAGCGTAGCCCGGTGCACTTGCCAAAAGTGATCCGGGTCCAGCTGTTCGGTCAGCTCCTTGAGCGAGGTGCGGATCAAGTATTCGCCCTGGCGCGTTACTACCGTCGTGTACTTGTCGGCCGCGTGGAAATAGCAGACGTCGTCCACCGCGATCAGCTTCACCTCGTTGCCCTGCCCCGCCCGTATCCATGTCAGCCGCCCGCCGCCGTTGCCCAAGGCGTGGCGCAACCGCTCCATGGTCGGCGCGGTCGGCGGAATATGCGCGTCGAGCTTTTCCTTTAGCTTGGCAATGGTCTTCGCCAGCCGTTCGTCCGTGTAGGGCTTGAGCAGGTAGTCGATGGCGTCGCGCTCGAACGCTTCCACCGCGTAGTGATCAAAGGCCGTCACGAATACGCAGAAGCAGCCGTCGGCAGCGCTTGCCACCTCGAGGCCCGTGAGGCCCGGCATGCGGATATCGAGAAAGGCGATGTCGGGCGCATGCTCCCGCATGGCGGTGGCGGCCTCCAGGCCATTGCGCGCCGTCGGCAACAGCTCGAGTCCTGGCCACAAGGCCTTGAGCCGCTGGCGCAAGTATTCCGCCAGGTGCGGCTCGTCGTCAGCGATCAGCGCAAGGGGTGCGGATTCGGTCATGGCGATTCCCGTTGGTTGGTCGTGTCCGCTTGTTCGGGCAGCATCAGTCGCACCAGCGTACCGCCGTCCCGTGGTGCGGACAATTCCAGCGTGGCGCGGCCGCCATACAGGGCAGCCAGGCGGGCACGAACATTGGAGAGGCCGACACCGCGTCCGCTCACCCGGTTGGGCAATCCCAGCCCGTCGTCGCGCACCTCGATGCGCAGCTCGCCGTCAATCCCGACGACCGTCACATTCACGGTGCCGCCCTCCACCTTGCTCTCCAGTCCGTGGCGAACAGCGTTCTCCACCAGAGGCTGCAGCAACATGGGCGGCAGCGGCATGCCGAGCAGCGCCTCAGGGCAATCCAGGCTAAAGCGCAGGCGCTCGCCCATGCGTATCTGCAAGATACCCAGGTAGGCGGTAAGCAGCTCGAACTCGAGCCGCACCGTACCCTGCGTGGTACGCGTGCGGTCGAGCGAGGCGCGCAGGTAGTCGTTGAACAGTGCGAGCATATGCTTGGCCATGTCGGGCGAGGCATCGACCAGGCTCTGCACATTGGCCAGGGTATTGAACAGGAAGTGCGGCTCGATCTGCGCCTGCAGCATGCGCAGCTGCGCCTCCATCAACAGTTTCTCTTGCGACAGGCGCTTGGCCTGCTCCTCGTGGTAGGCCGTCTCCAGCCGCCCCGCCTTCTCACGTCCCCAAAGGATAGTGGAGGTCACGCTGGCCGCCAGTGCCATCAGCAGCAGGGTGAGCAGCAGGTAGGACGGATAGCGCTGCACGATATCGACCAGCTCGGCATAGCGGTAGCGCAGCAGCAGGTTGATGGTGAGGCCGAATACGGCACCCACCATGGTCGCGCCGAGGAAATACCAGGGCTCGCGCCGCGGCGAGGGCTTGATGAAGGCAAAGGTGATCGTGAGCGCAACAAAGACGGACAGGCCGATGGCGTGGATCGTCACCATCAGGCGCCACAGCGGCGCGGCGTCCGACAACAGGCGGATAAAGATCGTCGCCAGCGTGTTGACGGCCAGCGTGACCAGCAGGTTGCGCCACAGGGTGCGGCGTACCTGGCCTGCCGGTATGGGAGCGGGTATTGCAGCTACGTTCATGGGCGCCAGCTTAAAGCTATTCTGCGGCGCCGGCCATGCATACGGGCAACGCTGCCACCATCGGCAGGCAAATTCCCGGCAGCGCCGTCGTTCTGCCTGCGGCCCTCACGCCACAGACAGGGCAGGATGCGATCCTGCCCATCAAGCCAAAGCGGCGACGCGCTCCTCGGCGCGAACGGGCAGGGGGCGTACGGCGATGGGCGCGGCCTTGTTGGCTGGCCGCGGAACCGTCTCCCACTGTTTGGCGGGGGCAGCATTGGTGGGCGCTTGGGGCCTGCTGAGCAACATCGGGCTGAACATCGGTCTCTCCCAGATTCGCCGGACTGACCGGCTGATGGGACGAACAGTAAACGGTTGCCGTCAAGCCGTAGACAGCCTTGCGACGAAATGCAGAACCGTGCGCTGAATTGCAGCTAGCCGTGACGAACGACGCCGGAACCCCGATAAGCTGCATGCCGGCGCGGACGAAAATGTGCTTCATCGGCATAGAATGCCGCGTCCTGAATGGGCCACCAGCCTGGGATGCCCAGTATGGGCAAGGGATGCAGCGTGTCGCCGTGGGCGAGGTCGCCGGCGGCGATGGCCTGCGCCAATTGCTGGTCCAGGACGGCGATCTTGTCTGTCTCCGACATGGCCAACCAAGCAGGGGCAACCTCGATGACCCAGGCCCGCCCCGTCACGCCGATATAGGGCGCCAGGCCTTTTTCCAGCAGGGCGTGACCAAACAGATAGGGTTGCAGCCCCCTACCCCACTCGTCCGCCTGCTCGACAAACAGCCGCTGCCACTCCTGCCCGCGCAATGCCTTAGCCAGGTGTGCGTCCACACAGGCAAGCACCAGGCCGGATTCGTCGAACAGCGTCGCACGGTCGCGTACGCGGCTGCGCAGGCTATCGGCCTGCTGCGCCAGTTCCGCCACATGCAGGGCATTGAGGGCAGCCTTGGCATGCGGCCAGCTGAGCCAGCACAGCGCGTTGAAGGCATCGTGCCAGTTGTCGGTGCGAGTCGCCACCATACCCGTTTCGAAGATGCGTTGCTCATAGCCGGCTTCGGCCAGCTCCTCGGGCGGCAGGAAATGAACGGGACGGCCCATCGCATTGCTTGGGCGCAGCGCTTCAGGCAGGGCTCGCCAGTCTTGCGGGCTGGGGAATTGATCCCACGCCAGGCGGGCAAGCGTAGGCCGCAGGGCGGCGAACCAGGGTGACGTCAGCAGTTGCTCGGATGGCCAAGCCATCAGCGCTGCCAGCCGGCCACGATGATCAGCATGCCGGCCAGCGCGACGCCAGCGCCCAGCCAGTCGCTGGGCGACAGCTTGACGCCATCGACCCAGCGCAGCCACAGCAGCGCCGTGGCCACGTAGACACCACCGTAGGCGGCGTAAACGCGCCCGCTGGCCGCGGGATGCAAGCTCAACAGCCAGACGAAGACCGCCAGGCTGCCCGCAGCGGGGACGAGCAGCCAGGGCGAGCCGCCCTTGCGCAGCCATAGGTAGGGCAGGAAGCAGCCGACGATCTCAGCGATCGCCGTGGCGAAGAACAGGCCGGCGATTCTGGCAAGCGGCAGCAGGGCGGGCATAGGCGATATCCCTCAGGCGCCGGCCAGTGCCGTACGCAGCGCCATGCCGCCCAGCACCACGAAGATCAGTGCGGCAATTATGTGTACCGTCTTGGTAGGCAGGCGGTCGGCGAACTTGTGGCCCAGGTAGATGACGGGCACGTTCGCCAGCATCATGCCGGCCGTCGTGCCGCTCACCACGCCGAAGAAGTCGTGGAAGCGTGCGGCCAGCGCAATGGTGACGATCTGCGTCTTGTCACCCATCTCGGCCAGGAAGAAGGTGACCACAGTGGTGGCGAACACGCCCATGGGCTTCTTGATGCCGACGGCTTCATCATCGTCTAGTTTGTCCGGCACCAGTATCCAGCCGGCCATCAGCGCGAAGGACGCGACCACGGCCCAGTTGAGGATGTTGGGGCTCAGGAAATTTGCCAGCAGGGTACCGATGCCGCCTGCGCCCGCATGGTTGACGAGTGTAGCGACGAGCACGCCCAGCACGATGGGCAGGGGCTTACGGTATTTGGCAGCGAGAACGAGGGACAGCAGCTGCGTCTTGTCACCGACTTCGGCGAGCGCAACGACGCTGGAGGAAACGAGGAAGGAATGCAGCACGATCAAACTCCTGGCCGGCGACACATACCATGACCGCGCTGCTTCCCCGGCCTTGCGGAGGCAACACGGTCAATGGTCTCACCAAATCCGGGAATCACTTGCGCCATGCCGGAACCGGCAAGTCTGTTGACGCAAGTCCCTCTCAAGCGCCCCAAGACGCAAGGAGGGAGGCTACTCCCCAATGACGGGCGCACTATAAGGATAAGTGTCCAAAGGGTCAAGCCCGTATATCACACGACCTCGACCCCCTCACCCTCGTCAGGCTCGTCGCTCACCAAGCTCAAGCCGTCCATGCCGGCCTGGTTCTTGTCCTCCACCACCTTGCTCTCCAGCTTGATCTTGAGGCGCAGCTCGTTCACCGAGTCGGCATTGCGCAGGGCCTCCTCCAGGCTGATCTTCCCTGCCTCGTACAGGTCGAACAGGGCTTGGTCGAAAGTCTGCATGCCCAGCTCGCGGCTCTTCGTCATCACCGTCTTCATGCCGCCCACATCGCCCTTGAAGATCAGATCGGCGATCAGCGGCGTATTGAGCAGGATCTCGATGGCTGCGACACGACCCTTGCCGTCCTTCGTGGGGACGAGGCGCTGCGAGATAAAGCCCTTCATATTGAGCGACAGATCCATATAGAGCTGCGCATGGCGCTCTTCCGGGAAGAAGTTGATGATGCGCTCGATGGCCTGGTTGGACGAGTTGGCATGCAAGGTGCCCATGGCCAGGTGGCCCGTTTCGGCGAAGGCCATGGCGTATTCCATGGTCTCGCGGTCGCGAATCTCCCCGATCAGGATCACGTCCG
The DNA here is from genome assembly GCA_019234745.1 of Burkholderiales bacterium. Classification (GTDB taxonomy): domain Bacteria; phylum Pseudomonadota; class Gammaproteobacteria; order Burkholderiales; family Chitinimonadaceae; genus JAFAKZ01. Next base: position 5,686 of record JAFAKZ010000364.1, on the reverse strand, counting down.
GCGCCTGGCGCAGCGTGTTCTTCAGCGCTGCGAACCAGCCCTTGGTGTCGCGCCCCACCTCGCGGTGGGTGATCAGGCTGTTCTTGTTCTTGTGCACGTATTCGACCGGATCTTCGATGGTGATGATATGGCCGAAGCTATTCTCGTTGCGGTAGTCGATCATGGCAGCGAGCGTCGTCGACTTGCCCGAGCCCGTGCCGCCGATGAGCAGGATCAAGCCGCGCTTGGTCATGATCACGTCCTTCAGCACGGGCGGCAGGCCCATCTCGTCGAAGTTCGGGATCTTGGTCGTAATGGTCCGCAGCACCATGCCGACCTTTTCCTGCTGCACGAATACGTTGACGCGGAAGCGGCCGATGCCTTCCGGTGCGATGGCGAAGTTGCACTCCAGCTCCCGGTCGAACTCCTGGCGTTGCGCGTCGGTCATGATGCTGTAGGCGAGCGCCCGCGTATGCGTGCCGCTCAACTTCTGCGTACCGACGGGGGTCATCTTGCCGTTGATCTTCATCGCGGGTGGAAAGTCGTCCGAGATGAATAGATCGGACGCCTTCTTCGCCAACATCGCGCGCAGGAGGTCATGCATGTTCTTCTGTGCCAGTTCGGGTGTCATGCCTAGCTCCAAGCGCCTGTTGAGGACTTAACTGTTGTGCTGCGCCATCAGTGCGACCAGCCGTGCGCTGGTATTGCGCAGGCGCGTACTGACGAGCGCTACCAGGCGCATCAGAAACAGCGACCCGAGCTTGGGATGCTCGTCGAGCAGGTCGAGCAGCGCCTGGCGCGTCAAGACGGCGAAGACCACCTCCGTTTGTGCCACGCAGGAGGCAAAGCGCGGCTCCCGGTCGATCAGCGACATTTCGCCGATCAGCTTGCCCGGCGTGATGAGTGCGATCGACTGTGCGGTACCGCTGCTGTGCGATTTGAGCACGTTTACTTCGCCCGCAAGCAACAGGACGGCATAGTCGCTACGCTCGCCTTCTTTCAACACAGGCGCGCCGGCCGGCATGCGATACACCTGCATATAGTCGGCCAGGATGGTGACGGACTCGGCGTCGAACACATCGAGCAGTCTTGATTGCGCGAACAGGGCCTGGAACTCGGCGACGAAGTCGCTGCCCGGGCCGGCTAGCTGGTAATCCTGCATCGGGATGGTAGCTGCTGCTTCGATCATGTATAGCCTCCGGAAGGTGGGGCCGTTCTGTCGGACAGAACACTGGTGGCAATCAGGAACGTCCTGACAGAACCCAATTGAATCAACTATAGCCCGTCTACGTGTGTAGGAAATCTAGTACACACCGTGAATTTCGCTTATTGACAGCCGACCGCTGATCGAGCACACCAGCGCCTTCCGCGACCTTCGAACAATAGATCAAGTACCTGGCTAAAGAAAAAGGCCCGGTCATATCCGGGCCTCATATTTCATTCATGCCGTGAAGCGGCAATCACGCTTCACGTCTCGGCCTCGGTCAGGCGCTACCCTTCGCAGGCTTCAGCAACCCTTCGCACACGGGGCGTTGCGGGTCGTCCGCCGGCAGCTTGCCGCATACGGCGCCGATCTCGCTATTCACATGCTTGACCGTCGCCTCGTGCGTGCCGTCCTTGTTCCATTCGCCCAGGCGCGTGACGAGCTTTGTAAGGTAGCGCGTGTTGCGTTCGTAGAAGGCGTTCTTCACGCTACCCAATTCGCCCAGCACGCTCGTCGCCGCCTTGTCCAGCCGCGCATCGTCGGTGGGAGCGAGGTCGATCACACCGCTGATGTAATTCACCCCCCACTGCAGGCGCGTGGCGGTACCTTCCGAGCCGTTGTAGGCCTTCTCGTACCAGTCCAGCGCCGCCGCCTTGTCGCCGCGCTTCTTGGCGTTGGCGGCCAATTCCAGCATCAGGTAGTAGGGAGAATGGGAGTGGGAAAGCTCGGCCAACAGCAGCTTGTCCGACTCGTCCAGCAGGCCAGCCGTTGCGAGCGCATCGGCGCCGGCCACCACCACCACGTGGCGCTCGTAGCCATTGGTCGTGGCGCGATCGGCAGCGGCCACGCGGCTGCGCACATCACCGACCAGGCTGTCGGGTAGCGCCGTGCCCTTGTCCGCATCCATCTCGGCCAACGCAACGCGGCCCGTGACGGCAGCGAGGCGATCCGAGGTGGAGATCGTGCTGTCGTCCGACAGCTTCACCAGCGCAGCATTCCAGGCAGCCGCGAGCTTGCTGCGTTCGGGCGTATGGGCGGCGCTCAGGTAGGCGATGATATCGGTCGGGTAGTTGACCACGATATCGAAGTCATCACGCGCCAGCTTTGCGTCGGCCAGCACCTTGTCGACGGCAGCAAGGGCGGTGGCCTTATCGATGGTGACCGGGGACTTGGCTGTTGCGGCCGAAGCCACCGCCTTCAGGCGCAGGCGCAAGCCGGTACTCGCATACTTGGCCGGCGCATAGTCGGCCAGGGTCTGCAGGGTCGTTGCGACCTTGTCGGCCGGTACCAGCTTGGACTCGTCCGTATCCCAGGAGTAGTCGGCCAAGAGGCGCCACTCGTCCGCACTCAGCTGCTTACCACCCTTGAGCGCTGCCTCCAGCGTCTGCTTGATCGGGTGCGTGGCGTGCAGGCCGATGGCCAGCACCTGCATATAGCGCTCGGCATCCACCTCGCCGGGCAGGCGGGTGATCTCCGTACCGTCCGGGCGCAGTAGGATCATCGTCGGATAGCCCACCACCTTGAAGTGCTCGCCCCACTTCTGCGCGTCGTCGCTGTCGCCGTCCAGATAGACGGGCACGAACAGCTTGGAGCGCTCGATAAAGGACTGCTGGTTGAAGATGGTCGCCTTTACCTGGTTGCAGGGCGGGCACCAGCCGGCCCCCCAGTACAGGAACACGGGCTTGTTCTCCGCGCGGGCCTTGGCAAAAGCCCCCGGCACGTCGCCCTGCTGCCAGGCAATGCCGGGCGGCAGCGTGTGCGCCGCGGCGGCCGGAGCGGCGGCAGGCGCGTCAGTGGCGTAGGCGGGAACGGCGCTCAGTAGGGCAGCGAGTAAAGCAATCCGAATCATGTTCATCATCTGCATCCAGGATGGGTGTATTGAGAGATGCTAACGCAATTCAGTAGCGTAGTTGAATAGACAGGCGCTATTTCTATATAGCGAACTGTGTTTCGACAACGCTCGTCGACCGTGCCTCAAAGGGGCAAAATAGCGACCCTCGACCCCAATCCCGTTTCCGTGACCGCTCCCCTACCACCTCGTCCCCTACCCGTCCGGGACGGCGTCGCCCCCAGCTACGCCTGGCTGCCGGCGGGCGACTGGCCGGATTTACTCAGTTATCTCGTCACGCGCTTCCCGCATATCGGCGAAGCCGTGCTGCTGGGCCGCTTCGCGCGTGGCGAGCTGGTCAGCGACTGCGGCCGGGCGCTGAGTCCACATGAGCCGTACCGTGCCGGCACGCGCATCTGGTACTACCGCGACGTGCCGGCGGAGACGCTCGTACCGTTCGACGAGGTCGTGCTGTACCGCGACGAGCGCCTCTTGGTGGTGGACAAGCCGCATTTCCTCTCCACCATCCCAGCAGGCCGCTACCTGCGCGAAACGCTGCTCACGCGGCTGCGCCACAAGCTGGACCTGCCGGACCTGACGCCCGTGCACCGGCTGGATAGAGAGACGGCCGGCGTCGTCGTGTTCTGCCTGCACCCACCCAGCCGGGGCGCCTACCAGACGCTGTTCGAGCGGCGCGAGGTAAGCAAGACCTACGAGGCAGTCGCTCCGTGGAGCACCGAGCTTGCCTTACCACTGACCCACCGCAGCCGGCTGGAAGAAGGTGACGACTTCTTCACCATGGGTGAAGTGGAAGGCGAGCCCAATAGCGAGACGCGCGTCGACGTCATCCGCCACGGCGGCACGCTGGCGCTATACCGGCTGGAGCCGCATACGGGCAAGAAGCACCAGCTGCGCGTGCATATGGCGGCGTTGGGCATCCCCATTCTGCACGACCCCTGGTACCCGAGCTTTACGGAAAAGAAAGAGGACTTCAGTCGCCCCCTGCAGCTGCTGGCGCGGTCCATCGCCTTCGTCGACCCTATCAGCGGCCGGGCGCGTGAGTTCAGCAGCCAGCGCCAGCTGGCCTGGGCGGAGCCGCTATGAGCCAGACACAGTCCGGCCACTCCACGCTGGCCGTATTCGGCGTGCTGCTGTTCAACTTCGCCTGCTATTTCAATATCGGCGTGCCGCTGGCCGTGCTGCCCGCCCATGTGGCTCACGATATGGGCCTGGGCAGCGTGATGGCCGGCGTGGTGATCGGCGCGCAGTCGCTCGCCACCTTGCTCAGCCGCACGCTCGCCGGCCATTTGTGCGATAGCCGCGGGTCCAAGTATTCGGTGGTCTGGGGGCTGGTCGCGCTAACCGGCAGCGGCATTGCCATGAGCATTGCAACGCACGCCAGCAGTACCGCCACCATCATCGCCTGGCTGCTAACCGGCCGTGCAATGCTTGGGGTGGCAGAAAGCCTGGTGACGACGGGCACGATGACCTGGGCGATCCGCATGGTCGAGCCCAGCCGTGCCGCGACGGCGATCTCTTGGAATGGCGTAACCAGCTACGGCGGCATCGCGCTGGGTGCGCCCGCGGGCGCCGCTGCGTGCGCCTACTGGGGCGTGGATGCCTTGGGTTGGCTGGCCTGGTTGCCGGGCCTGATCTGCCTGATGTTGGTACGGGGCAAACCGGCGGTCGCGCCGCTGGGCGGGCACGGCGTGCCCTTATCGCAGGTGCTGCTGCGCGTACTACCCTTGGGCTGCGGCCTGGCACTGGCGACCATGGGTTTCGGGGCGGTGGCCAGCTTTATTTCACTGCGTTACCTGGCCGCCCACTGGCCGCACGCTGCTCTGGCGCTGTCTGTTTTTGGCGGCTGTTTTGTGTTCGTGCGCGTGATACTGGCCAGCACGATATCGCGCTTCGGCGGCTTCCACGTGGCACGCTATGCCTTGCCCGTCGAGGCATTGGGTCTCGCCTGCGTGGGCTTTGCGCCTTCGCCAGCCGTCGCGCTGATCGGCGTTGCCGTCGCCGGCGCAGGCTTCTCGCTTATCTTCCCCGCACTGGCCATCGAGGTGACCAAGCGCTTGCCGGAAAGCAATCGTGGCACCGCGCTGGGTGTGTTCGGCCTGTTCTTCGACCTGGCGCTGGGTATCACGGGCCCCGTGGGCGGCCTGCTCGCCAGCCAGGCCGGCTACCCGCTGGTCTACTACGTCGTGGCCGCGAGCGCGCTCGTGGCGACGGCGCTAGTCGTCGCCTTGGGGCGTAGCGCCTCGGACACTACTGCGCCAACGCCGTCTCGGCGCGCTTGAGCCATTCCTTGTTCAAGGAACGGGCGTGGTTGTGCCAGTGGCGGCTATCCGCGACGATTTCCTGATACAAGGCTCGCGCGGCAGGCACGTCACCCTGGGCCAACAACCAGTCGGCGAAACGGCACTTCGGCTCCGGGTCGGCCGCCACCGCTAGCGCCGCCTGGAAGGCCTCGCGCGTGCCCGCATGCTGCGTAGCCGCAAGGGCGCGAGCGTACAGCAGCGCATTGTCGGGCTGGCGGCGCGCGTCGGCCTTTACCTGGAACAGCGTTTCCAGCGTCGCGATCGCGCCGGCCGGGTCGCTGGTAGAAAACTGCGCCTGCGCCAAACCGGCCAGCACGGCCGGGTCGCGGGCGAAGGGGCCGCTGGCAGCCTCAC
>JAFAKZ010000331.1 GCA_019234745.1 Burkholderiales bacterium | reverse complement strand
GGTCGGCGATGGAGCTGGGCACGGGGTCGGCCCAGTCGAGCGAGTCGATATTCCACATCACGGAACGCAGATGGTCGGCGCGCAGCAGCGCCATACCCTCCGCATTGCGCGCGCCGTAGGGGAAGCGGAACAGCGGCGGGCGCTTGGTGTCCACGGCCTGCAGCAGCGTATCGGTATTGTTGATCTCGGCCTTCAGCGCGTCGCCCGTCTCCTTGGACAACTGGGCATGCGTATAGCTGTGGTTGCCGATGGCGTAGCCCTGGGCCAAGAGCTTGCGGCTGATGGCGGCGTTCGGCCCCAGCTTGGCCTTGCCCTGGGCATCCAAGGTGCCCAGGTTACGGCCCACCTGGAAGAAGACGGCCGGCAAGTCGTACTGCTTGAGGATGGCGATGACCTCGTCCGTATACTGCGGGTGCGGGCCGTCGTCGAAGCTCAGCAAGAGCGTCTTGGGCGGCAGCTTGTCGCCGAAGATTTCCTTGTTCTCGTCATCCTGCTGGCGCAGCTTGGCCAGCGGGTAAGGCGTGATCACGCCGTAGTCCTTGAGGATCTGCTCACGCGTATAGATCGTTTTCAGGTGCGCGACATAGTCCTCCCACTTCTCGCGCTTTTCCACGATGGCGCGCGAATCGAAGTGGCTGAAAATCTGGCTGATTTCCTTCTCGTAGTTATGCTCGATGTCGCCCAGCGCATCGAGGTCGTCGCCGATGCGCTTGTGCAGCTTGATGGCCTGCAGGCTGCTGTCACGCGCCACACTCTTCTGCAATGCGCCCAGTACTTCGCGGAAGGCGAGGCGGTCGGCGTCGAACAAGGTGGGGTCGGACTCGATATAGTCCAGCATGCCGGCCAGGCGGTCGAAGCGTTTGGGGTCGGCGGACTCGACCAGCTTGTCGAGCTTGTCGCCCAATTGTTGCTGATTGCCCAGATTGGCGTGGAACAGCAACTGGCCGACCGTAGTAGCCGACTGCAAATCCGTCTCGCTCATCGTCTTCTCGTCGGCCATCACGACGATGATCTTGCGGTAACTGGCGAGGATGTCCTTGAGGGCCGCCATGTCTTGATCGTTTGCGACGGCAGCCTGCGCGGCGGCTGGTGCGATCGCGGGCTGCGTGGCAGCCTTTGGGGTATGGCTTTGCATATAGGCCCAGCCGAAACCACCGGCAACAAGGGCGAGAACGGCAACAGCCGGCAAGACGATCTTCTTCGACATGAAATACGTTATCCCAAGGTATGCATCACAAAGGCAAACGGCCGCATTGTAGCGGCCGTTTTGTGTATTGCGTTCATCAATTCAAGTGTCAGGCTTCATTGCCTTATCGTAGGGCATCGGTCACCCCGCGCGGTCACCGTTGCCCCGATTCACTTCCCACCTAGCTGATAGCGGCGCACAGCTTGATTGTGCTCGGCCAGCGTGTCGGAAAAATACGACGAACCGTCACCCTTGGCCACGAAATACAGGGCTTTGGAGCGCGCCGGGTTCAGGGCCGCGTTGAGCGCCGCCTCGCCCGGCATGGCGATGGGCGTGGGCGTAAGGCCGGCCCGCGTATAGGTGTTGTAGGGCGTATCCGTTTCCAGGTCGACCTTGTGGATGGTGCCGTCATAGCGACTGCCCAGGCCGTAGATGACGCTGGGGTCGGTCTGCAGGCGCATGCCGACCGTTAGGCGGTTGTTGAACACGGCCGCCACCATGGCTCGATCGTTCGCCCTGCCCGTTTCCTTTTCCACGATGGAGGCCAGCGTCAGGGCTTCGTAGGGCGAGCGTAGCGGTAGATTGGGTGCGCGCGCCTCCCAGGCTGCCGCCAGCTTGCGCTGCATGGCGGCATAGGCACGCTTGAGCACGTCCAGGTCGGAACTCTGCTTGGCGAAGTGGTAGGTATCTGGGAAGAACATGCCCTCCGGGCTCGGTGCCTCGATGCCCAGGGCGGCATCTATGTCCGCGTCGCTCATTGCAGCCGTGTCGTGGCGCAGATCCGTGCTCTTCGCCAGTGCCGCACGCACCTGCTTCCAGTTCCAGCCCTCCACCAGCAACAGCGACGCACTGGTCACATCGCCTTCCGAGAGCTTGGCGAGCAGCTGCATGGGCGTTACGGGCTCGCTCAGCTCGTAGCTGCCAGCCTTGATGCGGCTGGCGTCACCATGCAGGCGCGCGATCCATACGAAGAGCCCAGGCTGCGTTATGAGCCCGTCGCCGGCCAGCTGGAAAGCCGCCATCTTCATCGTCGTGCCGCGCTCCAGCGTGAATTCGGCCGGCGTATGCGGCAGCGGAAAGGGCGTATTGATATAGCGCCACACATAGGCCCCGCCTGCCACGCACAAAAGCAGCAGGAGCAGGAACACCCTTGTGGCGAATCCGGCGAAGCTGAATGACGATGGCGGTGGTGCGTTCTTCTTACGGCGCGCCAAAGCGCTCTCCTTGGATTGATTTCGGCGATTGTCCGCCTACTCGGCCGACTGGGCCTCGGTATTTTCCGCAACGCGGCCGATATGGGCAAAGAACCGTTCCACCACATTCAGCTCGCGCGTCCGCAGCATGGGCGGCAGTGCTTTCCATATCTGCTTGCCATAGGGCTTCTCGACCAGGCGCGGGTCGGCGATCATCAGAACGCCGAAGTCCTGCTCGTCGCGGATTAAACGACCGGCCCCCTGCTTCAAGGTGATCGCTGCGCGTGGCAATTGGTATTCCATGAAAGCGTTGCGCCCGGCGCGATTGATCTTGTCCACGCGCGCAGCCAGTACGGGGTCGTCCGGTGGGGCAAACGGCAGCTTGTCGATCACCACCAGTTGCAACTGCTCGCCCTTTACGTCAATCCCTTCCCAGAACGTTTGGCTAGCGACGAGGATGGCATTCGCTTGGGTACGGAAACGGTCCAGCAGTTCCGTGCGCGTGCCCTCTCCTTGCAGCAGCAAGGGGTACTTCATGCCCATGGCCGGCATGCGCGCATTGAGCAGGTCATAGGCCTCGCGCATGGCGCGCAGGCTGGTGAAAAGCAGGAAGGCGCGGCCCTGCGACAGCTTGATCAGCGGCAATGCAGCTTCAACCACGGCCGCCGTGTATTCGCGGCTGTTCGGCTCGGGCAGGCCCTGCGGCACGTAGAGCAGCGCCTGCTCCTTGTACGCAAACGGCGACTCCCAGGCCGCGTGCTCCGCATCCCACAGGCCCATCTCATGAGCATAGTGCTTGAAATTGCCGTTCATCGCCAAGGTAGCGGAGGTGAATATCCACGCGCGTTCCTGGTTGAGCTGGCGCGCAAACAGGCGGGCGATGTCGAGCGGCGTGGCATTCAGCTGGAAGCCGTGCGGACTGACTTCCAGCCAGAACACGGCCTCGGCCGGGTTCTCTTCCTTCACTTCCGCACCCGTCTTGGGCGCAGCGGGAGCGGGAATCAGGCCGGCGCGCCAGCGGCGCAGCACAGCCGACTGTTCCTGCGCGCGACGACGGCAGGCGTCCAGTCCTTCCGAGCGTTCCGCTTGGTCAGCAAGGCGCTCGGCCAGTTCGGCCAGCGCATCGTCCAGATTGCCCAGCGCGTCGAGGAAATCAATGCGCTCGGCCAGTGCATGCTGCGGCAGGCGTGGCGTTTCCTGCCCGAACACCAGGCGCAGGTCGCGCACAGCCTTGTCGAGCGCCGACGCGGCGGCGGGCAGATGCACAAAGTCCTTTGCCGCAGCCAGCGCTTCGGCGCGGCTGTCGCGCGCCAGTTCCAGCAAAGCGCCCGAGGCGACCGTCTCGCCGAAGAACAGGCTCGCCACCTCGGGCAACTGGTGCGCTTCGTCGAAGATTACCGTATTGCAGCGCGGCAGCAGCTCGCCCGCCCCTTCGTCCTTGAGCCAGACGTCGGCGAAGAAGAGATGATGGTTGACCACGACCACATCGGCATCCAACGCCTCGCGCCGCGCCTTCATCACGAAGCAGTCCTGGTAGTTCGGGCAGTCCGAGCCCAGGCAGTTGTCGCGCGTCGAAACGGCGGAGGCCCACACGGGCGAGGATTCCGGCACCTTGGCGCAGCCGGACTTGTCGCCGTCGCGCGATGTCTTGGCGAAGCGGGCGATCTCGTGCAGATGCGCCACGTCCTCCTTGCGCGCAAAGCGGCCCTCGGCCAGCGAGCGCTCCAGATGGTATTGGCAGACGTAGTTGGCGCGCCCCTTGAGCAACGCAATGGTGACGGGCGCCTTGAGCGCGGCCCGTACGCGCGGCAGGTCGCGGTGGAAGAGCTGGTCCTGCAGCGTCTTCGTCCCCGTGGAGACAATGACCTTGCCGCCCGACAGTAGTGCCGGCACCAGATAGGCATAGGTCTTGCCCGTGCCCGTGCCGGCCTCGACGATCAGCGGCGTTTTGGTATCGATCGCCCGCCCGACCGCCCGCGCCATCTCGATCTGCTGGGCGCGGGGCCGATAGCCGGGGATGGCCTGGGCAAACAGGCCACCCTCGTTGAAAACGTCGTCGAGTGTGGTCACGGCGGCAATCGAAATAATCTAAGC
>JAFAKZ010000314.1 GCA_019234745.1 Burkholderiales bacterium | reverse complement strand
GAAGCCTAGCCAGAAAGGCTCTTGCCCGCTCTCGCGCCTCGGCGATTGTGATTGTTGGGTAAGAGCCAAGGCCGGTTGAGCGACGACGGCCCCCGGACTGGTACTTCAGCACCCATGATGTTCCACCGTTGGGCGTACACTGGATGTACAAACCGTTGACTCCGCCAACGGCCGAACACACTGGGCCTGGTCGAGCGCGCGTTCCGGCGCGGGCGATCGAAGCATCGACGAGCCGGCGGATCTCTATCGCAGCTAGCTCCTTAGCCCTCTTTGGCACTTTGCATCATCCTATGTATCAAAGCCATATATCATTGTAGCGCCTCAGAATGCACAAGTATGCGCAATCTTTCCAGGAGAAACTTGTATGCTTATGTATTTAAACGGATATTATTGTGCACGTTAACGCACACTGATGTTTTGTGGACGCTCAACGGCGGACCCCCTTTCCGCCAGTACAAATGAAAAAGCCCTGACTGAGTCAGGGCTTTTTCTATTTTGCCATTTGGCGTCCTACGTTAGATTCTCGGCAAGTACTCCCTCACGCCCAATGGCATTCACGACAATAGTTTGAGGGACTCAAATCGGCAAGCTGATAGCAAGCGCAGGTCAATCCACCGGTGCCGACCGGAATCGTGCAACGTCTTGCGGCGCTACGGCGCTGGCATCGTTCCCCCACGATTGGCGCATATAGGTGACGACCGCCGCAACGTCGCTGTCGCTGTAGCTCGGCGAAAATGGCGGCATGCCAAACGGGCGTGGATTGAGCGCTGTTGCCGGAGCGAAGCCGCCGTTCAAGACCATGCGAATCGCATTGACCGGTGAGGGTGCCAACACCGATGCGTTAGCGCCGAGCGCGGGGTAAATGTGGCGAACTCCGGCACCGTTGACCTGGTGGCAGGCCGCGCAGTCATTGTGATAGAGCTGGGCGCCGCGCCGCATCAGTTCGCCCGTGTATTGTCTAGATACCTTTGCCATGTCCGCCGGCGCTGGCGGCGGCTCCGATTGCGGCAAGGAGTTCAGATAGTCCGCTATGGCTAGCGCGTCCTCGTTCCTGAGGTATTGCAGGCTACCAAAGACCACTTCACTCATCGGCCCGTACACCGAATGGCGGGCCGAAGTGCCGGTTCGAAGCAGGGTGGCGAGCTCCGATGCAGCAGCCGACCGGCTCGCACTGGGGGTTTGGTCGAGGGCCGGTGCGTACCAGTCCTGAGCAACGAGGAATCCACCGGCTAACGCAGACTTGCTCAATGCCGACCCCATCGCGTTACGGCTGGTGTGACAGGCGCCACAATGCCCCGCCCCATTCACCAGATAGGCACCGCGATTCCAGGCCTCGCTTTGCTGCGGATCAGGTTGATAGACAGCTGGTGTGAAATAGACCCGTTGCCAGGCGTACATGAGCCAGCGTTGGTCATAGGGGAAATGCAGCGCGTGCGGCTGATTGGGTGCGGAGGCAGGCGGTATGCTGCGCAGATAGGCGTATATCGCATCCGCATCGGCACGCGTGATATGGGTGTAGTCGGTATACGGAAACACCGGGTAGAGTGGGTGCCCGTCGCGCGAACGCCCGAGATGCATTGCCCGCCAGAAGTCGTCAGTGCTCCAGCTACCCAGCCCGGTACCTACGTCTGGCGTGATGTTCGGCGTGACAAATGTTCCATACGCCGTCTTGATGGCACGGCCGCCAGCAAATGGCGTACCACCCCGGGCCGTGTGGCAGGCCATGCAATCGGATACCTGTGCGAGATAGCGACCTCTGGCGATCTGGGCCGTGCTATCGGCAACAGGCACGCTTGTTTCCACGGACGGATTGCCATAGTAGGCGGGCCACAGGACGACGATTGCTACTGCAAGTGCGCCAAGGCTAACAATCCAGAGGAATATCTTCTTCATGGCGTAGTGCTCCCGCACTCCATCGGTGGAACCTGCTCCAGCTTTGCGGCAGGCCTTGCATCAGGACTTGCGTGTTGCAACGACAACCACACGGCGACCGCGCGCAAGTCATCCGGTGCCAGGCGCTTGGTGATCTCGGCCATGCAATCCGGCGGGAGCGCCTTGCGGGCGCCGGACCGCCAATTGGCAAGCTGGGCGAATAGGTAGTCGTGAGGCAGGCCGACCAGGCCGGGCGTCGCGGGCAATACGCCGCCCAGCGATGAGTCATGGCAGGCAACGCAGGCGGGTACCTTGCGGCCTGGGTCGCCATTGCGTACCAATTGCTCGCCGCGTGCCAAAACTTCGGGACCGACAGTTGGCGCTTCGGTGCGTTCAATGGCTAGATTCTGCGCCGCGAAGTAGTCGGCAATTTCGTGCAGGTAGGCATCCGTCAGATTGCTAGTCAGATAGACCATGGTGGGATAGTGCCGACGCCCATCGCGAAAATTGACCAGCTGGTGGTAGAGGTAAGCCCCGGGCTTGCCACCGATGCTCGGATAGTAGCCATCGTTGCCGGCGCGGCCGTGCGCGCCGTGGCAGACTGTGCAGGTCTTGAGGCGCTGTTCGATCGTGTCGGGAATCTGCGCAGGCGCAGCAGCCAGCGCTGGCCGGACGGCAACGGCAAGCACCAGGCCGAGCACGCGGGTCGTCCAGCGGAGTCTACCCATCACCTTGTGAACGATACGGGCTTGCATTGTCGTCATGTCACGCTCTTCATCGTTGGAATTTATCGTTCAGGTACTGAGGTGACTCAGGGCACGAATCACCGATGCAACGGCCGCCATCGAGGCGACGCCACCCAACCACAGCCCCACAAACCATAGGGAACGTTTGAACCAATGCGAATGAGCCATTGTCGATGTCCTTTCCCCACCTTAGTGATAGCCGCTATCGCCGGCCCTGACCTTGCCGCGAAATACCCAATACCCCAGCGCCGTGTAGGCAAGAATCACCGGGATGATGATCAATGCGCCGACCAGGGTGAAGGCTTGGCTGCTGCGCGGTGCCGCAGCCTCCCATAGCGATACCGACGGGGGAATCAAGTGTGGCCAGATGCTGATCAGGAAGCCAACATATCCCATCGCGGCAATGGCCAAGGCGAGAAAATACGGTGCCTTGTCGTTGCGGCGCGTAACGGCGCGGAATATGCCCAGCGTACATATCATGACGGTCACCGGGACCGGCGATAAGTACAGCAGATTGGGCAGACTGAACCAGCGCGCGGCGATGGCAGGGTCAACCAGCGGCGTCCATAAGCTGACTGCGGCGATCATCGCCAATAGCAACAATACGAGCGGACGCATCAAGGTGAACATCTTGCGCTGCAGCGCCCCATCCGTCTTGATGATGAGCCAGCCGCAACCAAGCACGGCGTACGTCACGAGTAAGCCGAGACCGGTAAACATGCTAAAGGCACTCAGCCAGTCGAAGCCACCACCGGCGTACTGCTGGTTGACCACCGAGATGCCCTGGATATAGCTGCCCAGCGATACCCCCTGGAAAAACGTCGCCGTGGCCGAACCCGCAATGAAGGCCAGGTCCCATAAATGGCGAGTCCGGTTGGCCTTGGCACGCATCTCGAATGCGACGCCGCGGAAGATAAGCCCGACCAGCATGAAGGTGAGCGGCAAATACAGTGCGGACAGCACGACGCTGTACACAAGCGGAAATGCGGCAAAGAGCGCGGCGCCACCCAGGACCAACCAGGTCTCATTGCCGTCCCACACGGGGGCGGCCGTGTTCATCATCACGTCGCGCTCTTCCTTCGCGGGGAAGAACGCGAACAACAGGCCGATGCCAAGATCAAAGCCGTCGAGCATCACGTAAAAGAACACGCCTAGCGCAACAATGCCGGCCCAGATCAACGATAGATCATGCATGGCGGTTCTCCTCGAGAGTGGTGGATTCGATCAGTTCGTCTGCGCCCGATAGCGGCCGGCGGCCGGACCAGGTGGTTATTGCGCCGATGGCTTCGGGCTCGCCCAGGGGTGTATGTTCAGTGATGCCGGGCCCGTTACGCAGCAACTTCATCAGGTAGTAGATGCCCGTACCGAAGACCAGGAAATAAACCACGACATAGATCAGCAGGGACACGCCAACCTGCTGCCGGCTGACGGGTGACGCTGCCTGCGCCGTGCGCAACAGGCCATAGACAAGCCATGGTTGTCTCCCCGCCTCGGTTGTAACCCAGCCAGCCAGTAGCGCAACGAAGCCCGCCGGCCCCATGAGTACGCAGGCGCGCAGGAACCAAGCGCTTGCATACAGCCGTCCTGTACGACGCAGGACAAGCGACACCAAGGCCAGTGCGATCATCGCCAAGCCCAGCGCGACCATGACCCGGAAGCTCCAAAACACGATCAGCGAATAGGGGCGGTCCTGCGGTGCGAAGGTTTTCAGGCCGCGGATTGTGCCATTCCAGCTATGCGTGAGGATGAGACTCCCCAGGTGCGGAATAGACAAGGCGTGCCGAGTCGCCTCCGCCTGGGCGTCCGGAATGCCGAACAGATTGAGTGCTATGCCACCTTGCTCGGTTTCCCATATCCCTTCGATGGCAGCAATCTTGGCCGGCTGGTAGCGCAGCGTGTTGAGCCCGTGGGCGTCCCCAACCAATGCCTGCAAGGGCGCCAGTACCAGCAGCATCCCAAGCGCCATCGAGAACGACGTCTTGATCGCAGCATCTCGCCGCCCCTTGAGCAGATGCCAGCCCGCCGTACCGGCAACCAGTAAGGCTGTTGCGAGGAAGGCCGATAGGCCCATGTGAACTAACCGATATGGAAAGGATGGGTTGAAGACGATGGCGAACCAGTCGATTGGAACGGTCCGGCCGTTGACCACCGCGTAGCCGGCCGGCGTCTGCATCCAGCTATTGGATGACAATATCCAGAACATGGACACCAAGGTGCCGACAGCCACCATTACCGTGGCACCGAAATGCGCCAGGCGGCCGACTTTTTCCCAACCGAACAGCATGATCCCGAGGAAACCGGCTTCAAGAAAGAAGGCGGTCAGCACCTCGTAGGTGAGCAGCGGGCCCGTCACGCTGCCAGCGTAGTTGGAGAACACACTCCAGTTCGTCCCGAACTGATAACTCATCACGACGCCGGATACGACCCCCATGCCGAAGCCGACCGCAAAAACACGTGACCAGAAGCGACACAGGTTCAGGTACACCGTCTCGCCCGTCTTCAGCCATGCACCTTCCAGCACGGCAATGAAGCTGGCGAGGCCAATGCTCAAGGCCGGAAATACAATATGAAACGAGATGGTGAAGGCAAACTGTATGCGTGCCAGTTCAGTCGCGGTCAACATTTGTACTTCTCCGCGTCGACGATGGCTTGCAGTGTGCGCTTGCGCTACGCTTGGTAACAGAATCAGGATTGGAATATTTTTGCGTATCAGATTGAGCAAACATGAAGCGCTACGAGGAAATTGCTGAAGTCATCGCTGCCGATATTCGCAACGGCAGATTGACGCCAGGGAGCAAGCTGCCGTCGATACGCAAGATCATCACGCAGCATGGCGTAAGCCCGGCGACGGCATTCCAGGCCTACTACCAGCTGGAGCAACGGGGCTTGGTACGGGCGCGAGAACGCTCCGGCTACTATGTGGCGGGCACGGCGCACCCTATTCCCCACGAACCTGCGCGCAGCGCGACACCGCGGTTGACCAGCAAGGTCGATATCAGCGAACTCGTTTTTGCCGTATTGAGCGCCGCCAAGGACCGCAACATGGTCCAGTTCGGCTCAGCCTTCCCCTCGCCTCGCCTGTTCCCCTTGCAGCGACTCGCCAAGTCCGTCACCCGCACTGCACGCTTTATCGACCCGTGGGATACGGTCGCAAGCCTGCCCCCGGGTAATGCGGCACTGCGCCGACAGATCGAACTACGCTACCTCGCGCTGGCGGCACCGCAACCGGTAGACGAGATCGTCATTACAACCGGGGCGCTGGAAGCCCTGAACCTTTGCTTGTTGGCCGTGGCCAAGCCAGGTGACCTGGTGGCCATAGAGTCGCCAGGCTTCTACGCGGCTGGGCAGGCGCTGGAGCGGCTTGGCATGAAGGCGATCGAAATTCCGGTGCACCCAAGCGAGGGGCTCGATCTGGCCGCATTGGCCGACGCGATGAAGCGGCACCCGATAAAAGCTTGCTGGTTCATGACGACCTTTCAGAACCCGATGGGCGCCACCATGAGCGAGGCCGCCAAGCGTGAATTGGTCGCGCTGCTGGCAAAGCACGACATCCCGCTGATCGAGGATGACGTGTATGCCGAGCTCTATTTCGGCAAGCACGCGCCGCTCCCGGCCAAGGCATTCGATACCAGGGGCCTCGTCATGCACTGTGGCTCGTTTTCGAAATCGCTGGCGCCGGGCTACCGCATTGGCTGGGTGGCCGGCGGACGCTTCAGTGAAAGGATCGAGCGGCTCAAGCTGATGACCACGCTGTCGGCCAGCGTACCGGCACAGGTCGCGATTGCCGACTATTTGCAGACGGGTGGTTACGATAAGCATCTGCGCAAGTTGCGCCACGCGCTGGAGACACAGCTGACGCAGCTGCGGACAGCACTGTCGCAGCATTTCCCGCCCGACATTCGGCTATCGCGGCCCGAGGGCGGCTATTTCCTATGGGTTGAATTCAGCGATTCGTTTAATGCACTCGATTTGCATCGGCGTGCTGCAGACGCAGGCATCAGCCTCGCGCCTGGTCCCATCTTCTCGCCCTCTCGCCAATACCGCCATTGCATACGGCTGAATTACGGCTGGCCTTGGACGGATGCGCACACTAGCGCCATTCGGGAACTGGGCACATTGACTTGTTAACAAACGTAGCTAAGAAGCAATACTGCGTTGTAACTCGCCGACCTAACCCGTTCCCACGACCGAGCAACGTGGACCTAGGCGGCGCTCGTTACAGCCTTGTCTTGCCCCAAGACTCAGCCCAGCGCACCCCGGGTACTTGATCACAGGCTCCCTAGGACACGCAGCGGCGGCGCATGCTGGGCGGCGTCAATATTGCCGAATTGCCCATACAACCCGTGAGTCAGAGCCGTGGGTGCTATACGTTAGAGCATGAACCCGCAACAAATGGTTATATGAAATATATTATTATCGGGATTGCCATACCGGGTTCGGGGGAATTACGAGATTCCGATAGAACTGTGAATTGAGCCTGGGCATGTGGATTAACCAGCTGAACTACGCCAACCTGTCGTTTCTTGTCGTGGACGATGCGCCAAGCATGCGCGGCGTCCTGCGCGATATGCTGCGCCAGAACAACGCCCAGGTGGTCGAACTGCGCACCAACGGTGACGAGGCGATCGAAGCGCTGCGATTGCGCGCCTTCGATGTCGTACTGTGCGACGACGATCTCGGCGATGGCCGCAATGGCCAGCAGGTGCTGGAAGAGGCAAAGGCACGCGGTTGGGTAGGACCGGCTTGTGCCTGGCTGATGCTTTGCAGCGAAAAAAGCGCCGAAATGATCGCGGGCGTCATGGAGTACCAGCCTGACGGCTACCTGCTCAAGCCATTCAAAGTGAGCGACCTCCAGGCCCGACTGCAAAAGATCATGCCGAAGAAGATCGCGCTGGTCGACATCGACCAGGCCTTGCGGGCCAAAGACTATCAGCAAGCCTTGACGCTATGCGACGGACGTCTGGCTGCCGCCAAGACACCCAACCTCGAACTCCTGCGCATCAAATGCAACATCCACATCGCCATGGATGAGCCAAGCCATGCCAAGCTGGTATATGAGCAAATCATTGGGCGCAGCAAGGCGCCATGGGCCAAGGTCGGACTGGCGAAGCTGCTGTATCGGGAAGGCGACTACGCGGCGGCCAAGGCTGTGCTGCAGACGTGCATGAGCGACAGCCCGTCCTTTGTCGAGGCCTATGACTGGATGGCAAAAGTGCTGCTCAAGGAGCAGCGGATGGAGGAGGCGGAGGAGATACTGGCACGTGCCGTCAAACTCTCCCCTAACTCGCCCACGCGGCAGGCCATGCTGGGCGAGGTGGCGATGAAAGGTGGCCACACGGAGCTGGCCGAGAAAGCATTTCGCAAAAGCGTGAACGTGGGCAAGTATTCCATATCGCGCACCGCCGATGCCTATCTCGGCCTGGCACGCTCGGCCAGCGCCAATGGCCGGCTAGGCGACGCCCTACAGGCGCTCACTGACGTCGGCAGGGAATTCGACGAGCCGGCAGTCCAGCTCAAGGCGCAAGTCGCCAAGGGCATTGCCTACCAAGAAAACGGCCAGGCCGACAAGGCGCTGGATGTCGCTCGCACACTGGCGACGCTCGTGGAGGAAGGAACCTTGAGCACGGACGCCGCGACGACGGCTGATCTGGCCGACCTGCTGATCACGTCGGGCGGCAAGACGGAACGGACCTTGGCCCTGCAGGTTGTCGAGGGCCTCGTGCGCGACAACCACGATAACCAGGCGATGGTGGGACGCTTACAGGCAGTCATGGAAGCCCGCGACCTAGGCGATGTGGGGCGTTCGCTGATCGAAAAGACGCGGCAGGAGGCTATCGACCTCATGTCGAGGGGGGCACTGCTCGCGCGCGAAGGCAGATACAGCGAGGCGGTGGACTGGATGCGCCAGGCGAAGGCCGCGCTGCCTGGCAATGCCCGCGTGCTGTTCAATGCCGTCGCTGTGATGCTGGCCTACCTCGAAAAGCTTGGTCACGACGACGCAGTACTGGAGGAGGCCCGCGTCACGCTGGCCAGTGCGGTACACCTGGCACCGGACGATGAGCGGGCGGCAAGCCTTGCAGAGCGCCTGCACCATCTCATGTCCAGCGTTTAGCGTGTGGGGCGCATCAAGTCGGCATGGCGAGAACCGCACCGCTTCCTCTCATGTGCTAAAACCAAGCCAAGGCCCCTTTTTTCCGACCTGGTTCAACGGAGATGCACCATGCGATCGATGCTATTTCGCTCCTGCGTGGCAGCTGTCTTTCTGTTCACAATGAGCCTCGGCTGTCGTGCATCGGACGAGAAGACCTTTGTGGTGGGCGTTGAGGACTACCCCAACTTCCTACCCTACTCTGCCTATCAGGACGGCAAGTACAGCGGGCTGGGCAAGGACATCCTCGATGCCTTTGCCAAGGAGCACGGTTACGTTTTCCGGTACGAGGTCTATCCGCTCAAGCGCCGCGATGCCTTATTCGTCGCGGGTAAGCTGGACTTTAGTTTTCCGGATAATCCGAACTGGGTGGCCGACCTGAAGAAGCACGTGACGATCAGCTACGCGCCCATGCTTGAGTTCACCGACGGCGTGCTGGTCAACCCGGAATTTCTCGGCAAGGGCCTCGGGCACCTCAAGGTGCTAGGCATCCCGCTGGGCTTTACGCCTTACCCCTATCAGCAATTGATGACGACCGGCACGCTGCGGGTCGAAGAGTCGCCGCAGTACGATACGCTCTACCAAAAGCTGATCGCCAAGCGTATCGACGGCGCCTATATGAACACGCGTATCGCGCGCTACTACTGGTCGAAGATACTCAAGGCGGACGAAGCCCCGGTGGCCTACGACCCGGACCTGCCGCACGCATCTGGTTACTGGTACGTGTCGTCGATCAAATACGGCCATATCGTCGAGCAGTTCAAGCAGTTTCTAAGTACTCACCAGGTACAAATCGACGATTTGAAGAAGCAGTACGATTTCAAGTCGAGCGACGACAACAATTAGTTGGTACCGTGCCAGCGTTCAAGCCACAACGAGGTGGTAGGCGTATGTGTATTGCACTACGAATGGTTGCCGTGGCATGCATGGCCACGTTCGCCCATACTGCCGACCTCGTTGCCTACACGGAGGAATGGCCTCCCTACAACTTCAGCGAATCGGGCACGGTCCACGGCATTGCGACCGACTTCCTGCGTGCAAGCTGCCTAGACGCCCACCTTGACTGCGACATCCAGATTGTTCCTTGGGCACGGGCTTACGCGATGGCTTCCAACCAACGCAATACCGGCGCATTCTCCATGGCGCGCACGCCGCTTCGAGAAAGGAGCTTCCTATGGGTAGGGCCCATCCTGCCGCGTACTACCTGGCTCTTCTCACTCTCCAGCAGCGATATGAAGCTCGAACGCATGCGCGACGTGAACCGCAAGCGGATCGGTGTCGTGCTTAATTCAGCTTCGATGAACGATTTACTGGTCGCTGGTATCGACCCGGCACAACTGCACCCGGAAGCGGATAGCGCCAAAGTGCTAAAGCTGCTGGACCAGAGTCTGGTCGACATCGTCGTGAACACCGAAGTCGGCATGGCCTGGACCCTGCGCAGCGCGCACCAAGATCCAAGAACCATCAAGAAGATCCTGAAAGTCAATGACGCGGAGTTCTACTACTACGCGTTCAATCTCGACAGCGACCCGATACTCATCCGGCGCTTGCAATCCTCCGTCGACAAGTTGAGCCATGCCGGCACGTTGGACGATATTGTCGCGCGTTACGCCAAGCTACCTCAGTAGGGACACGCTGAATTATTCCTGGGGTCGCGGCGGCGGCTTTGGGCGAAGGTCCAAGTTGCACGGCCTTGGGAATCGTGCGTCTGCCGTCCCTCCGATCAGGGGTAAGGGGAATCACGCTTATCACCCGATCGGCGTGCCGACATCCATCCCGATTTGGCCCAAACGCGATCCCCAGGAATAAATCAGCGTGTCCCTAGGCCCCTGGCCGGCACGAAACTGATTCGCTCAACGAAGAATGCCGGCCGTAGCGTAAGGCGCCTCTGATTAAGTCATTGGAATGGCATATTGACGGCTATTAACGTCGATTTAAATGCAACGAAGAAAATATCCTTGTTTCTCGCCTTGAAAACGCCAATTCGGTTTCTATGATAAGGCAACCGGCACCTTGCGCCCTTGCTCTGCCTGCAGTGCAGGCGCCACACGGTTTCGATCATTCCCAGCTTTGCGATTTGAATAGACGAGGAGTTCAACATGTCAGACAGCCTTCAAAAATGGGTTGGCCGCAATCGCCCACCACGTGTGCAAATCACCTATGACGTCGAGGTCGGTGATGCCATCGAAAAGCGTGAACTGCCACTGGTCGTCGGCCTGCTCGCCGACTTGTCCGGCCAGCCGGAGACGGCACCACCCAAGATGAAGGACCGTCGTTTCGTCGAAATCGACCGTGACAACTTCAATGAAGTCATGACCAAGATCGGGCCGCGCCTCGATCTGTCCGTGCCCGACGCCATCAAGGGTGAGGGCAATCTAAAGGTCGAACTCAAGTTCGCGCATATCGACGATTTCACACCCGAAGCCATCGTGCGTGCAGTGCCGCGCCTCGCCCGTCTCTTGGAGGCTCGTCAGCAACTGCGCGACCTGCTGGCCAAGCTCGACGGCAACGATGAACTGGACAAGCTGCTCGAAGACGTGGTGCAGAACACGGAAGACCTCCAGGCCATCAAGGCCGAGGCAGGCCCTGCCGCCGAGGAAGCACCCGCCGCTGCGGCCGAATAAGCACGCCGCGCCACGCACACTCCCCATTGGTATCGCGCCAAGACATGTTCTTGCCGCACATTGAATAGGTGATACAGAGATGGCAACTTCCAAACAGAAAGCTGAAGCTGGCGGCGCAGCCAGTACCGAGAACCTGAGCCTGCTCGACAAGATCGTGCAGGAAGGCAAGATGGCGCACGAACCCTCGCAGGGTGACTACGCCAAGAAGCTGCTGGGCCAGTTCGCCGCCCAGATCCTCGACGAAGGCATGAAAGCCAGCCCGGACAAGGGCGTCGTCGCCATGATCAATGAGCGCGTGCAGCAGATCGACGAGCTGCTGTCCGACCAGCTCAACGCCATCATGCACGACGAGAACTTCCAGACCCTGGAATCGTCCTGGCGCGGCCTGCACGACATGGTAATGGGCACCGAGACGAGCACGCGCTTGAAGCTGCGCCTGATGAATGTGAGCAAGAAGGAACTGCTCAAGGACCTGGAAAGCGCAGTCGACAAGGACCAGAGCACGCTGTTCAAGAAGATCTACGAAGAGGAATACGGCACCTTCGGCGGTAGCCCCTTCTCGCTGTTGATCGGTGACTACTATTTCGGCCGCCATCCGCAGGACATCGCACTGATGGAGCTTATCGCCAAGGTGGCTGCGGCTGCTCACGCGCCTTTCATCGCCGCAGCGAGCCCAGCGCTCTTCGACGTCGCGAGCTTCACCGACCTCGGCGTGCCACGCGATTTGGCCAAGATTTTCGAGAGCGTGGAACTGGATGGCTGGCGCAGCTTCCGTGATAGCGAAGATTCGCGCTACCTCGCCCTTACCCTACCCCGCTACGCCGTGCGCCTGCCCTACGGCGCCAAAACCATCCCCGTCGAGAACTTCAATTTTGAAGAGGATGTGGACGGCCGCGACCATGGCAAGTATCTGTGGGCCAACTCGGCCTACCAGCTGGGCCTGCGCATCACGGCCGCGTTTGCCGAACACGGCTGGTGCTCGGCCATCCGTGGCGTGGAAGGTGGCGGCAAGGTCGATGGGCTGAAGACGCACAAGTTCCGCACGGACGAAGGCGATATCGCCGTGAAGTGCCCGACGGAAGTGCATATTACGGACCGCCGCGAGAAGGAACTTAGCGACCTGGGCTTCATCTCCATCGTCAACTCGAAGAACAACAACTTCGCGGCCTTCTTCGGTGGCCAGACGGTGAACAAGGCCAAGGCGTATAACAAGGACGTAGCCAACGCCAACGCCCGCCTCTCGGCTCAACTGCCCTATATCCTGGCGGCTTCCCGCTTCGCGCATTACATCAAGGTCATCATGCGCGACAAGATCGGCAGTTTCCTGACCAAGGACAACGTGCAGACCTATCTTAACAACTGGATTGCAGACTACGTGCTGATCAACACGAATGCACCGCAGTCGGTCAAGGCCAAGTTCCCCTTGAGCTCGGCGCGCGTCGATGTGACCGAGGTCGCCGGCAAGCCAGGCGCCTACAAGGCCACCGTGTTCCTCAAGCCGCACTTCCAGATGGAAGAACTGACCGCGTCCATCCGTCTGGTAGCCGAACTGCCGGCACCGGTCGGAGCATAAGTCGGCTTTATTGCCATCACACGCGGTGACGGCCGTACCGGCCGTCACCGCCTCAATGCATACTAGGAGTCAAGCAAATGGACGTACTCGTTCTCGACCTGGGCGACAAGATCAAAGGCAACAGCCAACTGAAAGGCTTTGCCAACAAGATCGAATGCCTGTCCTTCTCTCAGGGCGTATCACTGCCCCTGTCCCACCACATCAGCAACACCGAGCGTACCGCCGGCAAGCCGAACTTCCAGGACATCACGCTCAGCAAGATGACCGACCAGGCAACGCCAGCGATGTTTCAGGCCGTCTGCGAAGGCACGCCGATCACGCAAGCCGTGATCACCATCGGCCGCAACCAGGGCGATGGCACCGTCATGGAGCATATGAAGTACACGCTCAAGGAAGTCCTGATCGCCAACCTGTCCACCTCCGGTGGCGGCGGCATGCCGATGGACACGTTCTCGCTGAGCTTCTCCAACATCCAGATCGAATACGTGGCACAGAAATCCGACTCCACCAAGGAAGGCCAAAGCTCGGCCAAGTGGGACCTCAAGACCAACTCAGCAACGTAAGCAGTTAGCTCATGGCCGAACCGCAATACACACGCGGGGCCTTGCTGCCGCTCTTCGACCGGCTCGACGTCAACGAGCCGGTCGAAGCCGTTGTATTGGACCCCGCAGGCTTGGCGCGCTCCATCGAGCGCGAGTTGCAGCAACTGCTCAATACGCGCAGTCCTTTGGGCATGAGCGAATTGCCCGATGCGCCGCGCCACGTCATCAACTACGGCTTACCCGATTTCCACGCCTTGAGCACCGGAAGCGGCCGCGACGCAGTCGTGCTGCTTGAGGGTATCCGCTCGACCATCGAAGCCTTCGAACCGCGGCTGCGCAATATCGAGGTGAAACTGCTGCAAAATGCGCACAGCCCAGAGGCCGTCGTGCTGGCAATCGCAGGCGATATGCAGATCAATGGCATCATGCAACGCGTCAAGTTCGAAATCGCCGCGCACGAACAGTCGACGTAGCGACGAACGCTCCAATCAAGCACGACATAAACAGGCTCCAAATTGGCTGCAAATTCCAACGAAGGCTTGCTCGAATACTACAAGCGCGAGCTGGCCTACCTGCATCAACAAGGGGCCGACTTCGCACAGCGCTACCCCAAGGTGGCGCATCGTCTTTCGCTGGGCGTGGGTGACGCCAGCGACCCGCACGTCGAACGACTGATCGAGGCCGTAGCCTTTCTCGCTGCGCGCGTCCACCTCGACCTCGACACGGAATTCCCCGAGATTGCCGCTTCGCTCTTGGAACAGCTCTGCCCCAGCCTGTGCCAACCCGTACCGTCGATGAGCGTGGTGCAATGCGAGCTGGACCCGAGCCAGGGCAAGGTAACCAGCGGCTACCTGATCCCACGCCATACACCCCTTACCGGGCGGGCCGAAGGCAATATCCAGTGCCGCTTCCGTACGGGCTACGCGCTGACGCTATGGCCACTCAAGGTCGCTATGGCGGAGTTCGCCTCGCCCGACAGCTTCGCCTTCCTGAACGAGCAGTCCGCCATCGTCAACGTCATCCGCATGGAACTGGAATGCCAGGGCGAGTGCGATTTCGGCGAATTGGAACTGCAGAGCCTGCGGCTGCACCTGCACGGCGACTGGATGACGACGATGCCGCTCTACGAGCTGCTCGTCACCGGCCTGCGCGCCGCCGCCATCCGCCTGCCGGATGGCAGCATCATCAACCTGCCCCCCGACTGCCTGGCCGAAGTTGGCTTCCAGGCCGATGAGGCGCTGCTGGACTCCCCGCCCAATGGGCACCCGGCCTATCGCCTGATGCAGGAATATTTCGTCTATCCGCGCAAATTCCTGTTCTTCGACCTCAAGCACCTCGGTGCGATCCGCCAGCGACTGCAGCGCACGGGCGGCGCGGCGCCGAACAGGCTGGAGGTACTCTTCCTGCTCGACCGCCCTGCCCCACGCGGCCTCACGCTCGGACGTGACAGCATTCGCCTGGGCTGCGCGCCGGTAGTCAACCTGTTCCCGCGCACCTCCGAGCCCATCCGCATCCATCACCAGCATTACGAATACCTGCTGGTGGCCGACCGCCAGCACGAGCGCACAACGGAGATCAACCGCATCCTCAAGGTGACGGCCAGCGACGAGCAAAGCGATACGGTGCGCGACGTGCCACACAACCATGCGCTGGGCCATGCTGCTGTAGGCCACGATGCCGTGTTCTGGGCCTCACGCCGCGAAGCCAGCCTGCGCCCGAGCATCCCTGGCACCGATATGTGGTTGAGCTTTGTCGACCTTGAATCGAAGCCCACGGAGCCGCGCGAACCGGTCGTCTACGCCCACCTCATGTGTACCAACCGCCGCCTGGCCGAGCAGATGCCGGCGCACGCTCGGCTCGTACCGGAAGGGGCATCTGGCTCCATCAGCTATCACAATCTCTATCAGCCCACACCGCAGATCGACCCGCCCATGGCCGGCAAGACCCTGTGGCGCCTTGTTTCACTGCTCACGCTCAATCATAGCGACCTGCACGATCCGAAGGTCGGCCTGTCGGCGCTCAAGGAGATGCTGGCCCTGTTCAACTCACCCGATACCGGTCGTGGCTATGAGCAGATAAGGGGGCTGCGCAGCATGCGTTCGCGCAGCGTGGTAGCGCGCATGGGCGACGATGCCTGGCGCGGCTATTGTCGCGGCACCGAGATCGTGCTCGAATTCGACGAGGATGCCTTCGTCGGCAGCTCGGCCATTCTGCTGTCGGCCGTGCTCACCCGGTTTTTCGCGCTGTATACCTCCGTCAATGCGTTTGTCCGCGTCGTCGTCATGCGCGGCGAGGAAGTCTGGAAGCAATGGGAACCGATAAGCGGGTACCAGACGGTGCTCTGATCGACAAGCTGCTGCGCGAACCCTACCGCTTCAATTTCTACCAGGCGGTGAGTTTGCTGGAGCAAGCCACACCGCATCGGCGGCCGCTGGGGCATGATGGCCACAAGCCGGAGGCTGTGCGCTTTCGCAGCCATGTGCACCTCAGCTTTCCGCCCAGCGATGTTATCAACGTCGAGCGAGGCGAGACGGAACACGCCCCCACCCTCGTTACGACGGCCGTCATGGGCCTGGCCGGCGCTGCCGGCCCCCTGCCTGTCCCGTTCACCGATATGGTCATGCGGCGCAACGCGGCGCGCGAATTCGCCACGCGCGACCTGCTCGACATCTTCAACCACCGCTTCCTATCCTTCCTGTTTCGCGCGCGGCAAAAGCACCATATCGCGCTGACGCGCGTGGCGCCCGACACCAGCCCCTTCGCCCACTACCTGCGTGCCTTCGCGGGCCAGACGCACAAAGCACAACACCGGGACGCCGACTGGGGCCGCCCGCAGCTGCGCTACACGGGCCTGCTGGCCGGAGCACCACGCTCCATGGCGGCGCTCGAAACCATGCTGTCGAGCTATCTGGGTGTGAAAGTGGTGGGCGAACAACTGGTCGGTGGCTGGTTGGACATCGATTCCAGCGAGTGGTCCCGCATCGGCCATTACGGCGGCCGGCGTCAGGCGCTGGGCAAGTCGACCCTGCTGGGCAAGCGTACCTGGGACCAGCGCGCCGGCATACGCCTGCATCTACACGACCTGCCGGCCGACCGCGTCGAACACTTCCTGCCCGGCGGTCGCGACTTCGAGGCGCTGACCCAGCTCACCCGCCGCTTCCTGCAGGAAGCCTTCCATGTGGAGGTCTGGCTGGCCGCGCGCCCGCAAACACCCAAGCCCGTCGCGCTGGGCAAGCATGGGCAGCTGGGCTGGACTTCCTGGCTGCCATCGACCACCACGGCGCGCGAACCGGT